>CAZYIJ010000210.1:0-2562 GCA_964647425.1 uncultured Anaerolineaceae bacterium | reverse complement strand
CATACGGCGGAGTCCGCAAATGAGGCGGATTCCGCCCTACGAGGAGTTCGTTCGTGCGGAGGGGTTATGGTTGGAGAAGCGGGTTTCATGCGGCGTAGTCCGCCCTACGAGCTATGAGCTAATCTGTAATAATTTCTTTTGCCCAGGAGCGGTTGGCGAGGTACCAGGAGACCAAGTTTTGGACGCCCTCCTGCAGCCCGACGCCGGGTTGCCAACCAAGCATGGCACGGGCTTTGCTGACATCGGCGACGTTGCTGAAAACATCCGCGGGGTGGAAGGGGGCATGTACGCGGTTGGCTTTTTTGCCGAGGAGCTGCTCGATCAGTTCGATGACGGCGTTGATGGTCATCACCTCGTGCCCACCCAGGTTGAAGACTTCGTAGCCCACATTTTTCAGCGCCAGGAGTGTGCCGGCGGCGATATCGTCCACATAAGTGAACCCGCGCGACTGCTCACCGCTGCCATTGATGAGCACGGGTCTGCCCTCTGCGATCCACTGGCAAAAGCGGAACATGGACATGTCGGGTCGACCGGCAGGACCATAGACGGTGAAATAGCGCACGATGCTGGTATCGATGCCGTAGAGGTGATGATAGGAATAGGCGAAGGCTTCGGCGCCCTTCTTGCTGGCGGCGTAGGGAGCCAGGGGACGATCGGTGGGGTCGAGCTCGGAGTGCGGCTGAGTGCCGTCGGCTCCGTATAGGCTGGAGGTAGAGGCGAGGATGAATTTGGGCACTTCTTGCCGGCGGGTGTATTCCAGCATGTTGAGGGTGCCGAGTGTGTTGGTGTAGAGGTAGCTCCAGGGGTCGGACATGCTTTGGCGCACGCCAGCCATGGCAGCCAGGTTGATGACCGCCTGGGCATGCGGAACGGCTTGGGTGAGCTGGTCAATGATCGCCTGGTCGGTGATATCGGCTTTGAGGAAGGTGAAGGCGGGATGAGGGAGCAATTTTTCGAGGCGATGTTCCTTCATGCGCACGTCATAGGCAGCAGAAAGATTATCGACACCAACAACTTGGTGCCCTTGCAAAAGGAGCGCATCAGAAACGTTGGAGCCGATGAAACCAGCCGCGCCGGTGACGATATAGGTGCTCATCAGAGCTTGATCACTTTCAAGCCTGCTTTGGGCACGTCTTTGGTGGCGTTGCGTACGTCGAAGACCAGCGGGGCTTTGTCGACCACCATTTGGTAATCGATCTTGGCGTGATTGGTGATGATGGCGACCAAGTCGACGTTTTCAATGCTGGCAGTGAGTTCTTTTTCTGAACTCATCTGGATGTTCTCATAGTCCAGTTCGGGCACGAAGGGGTCGTAGTAAGTAACGGCGGCGCCTTTTTCGCGGAGCAGATGGATGATATCCAGGGCAGGGGATTCGCGCATGTCGTTGATGTTGGGCTTGTATGCGACGCCAAGGATGAGAATCTTGCTTCCGTTAAGGGGTTTTTTGTAGCGATTGAGAGCGTCTTGAATGCGGTTGACGACGTAGCGAGGCATGCCAGTGTTGATCTCGGAGGCGAGCTCGATGAAGCGCGCGGTGTAGTTGAGGGTTTTCATCTTCCAGGAGAGGTAAAGCGGGTCGATCGGGATACAATGCCCGCCCAAGTCTGGACCGGGGGTGAACTTCATGAAACCGAAGGGTTTGGTGGCAGCGGCATCGATCACTTCCCAGACATCCACGTCCAGGCGTTCGCACATCTGGGCGAGTTCGTTGACCATGGAGATATTGATCATACGGAAAGTGTTTTCGAGCAGTTTTGCCATTTCGGCGACTTCGGCGGTCGTAACAGGGACGACCGTTTCGATGGCTTGCTCGTACCAGGCTTTGGCAACTTCGGTACAGGCTGGGGTAATGCCGCCCAAAACCTTGGGAGTGTTGACAGTGGTGAAGTCTTTGCGACCAGGGTCGACCCGTTCTGGAGAGAAGGCGAGGAAGAAGTCTTCACCTACCTTGAGGTTGTGCTTCGCAGTAAGTTTGGGCAACACGAATTCACGGGTGGTGCCAGGGTAGGTGCTGGACTCGAGCACAATGATCATGCTGCGGTGAAGATAAGGAGCAATTTGTTCGCTGGCACTGGCGATGAAAGACATGTCCGGGTCGCCGGTCTTACGCAAGGGCGTGGGGACGCAGATGGAGACGGCGTCGATTTCGGACAGGACGGAGTAATCAGTTGTGGCACGCAGGCGACCAGAGTCAATGTGTTTGCGCAACTGGGCGTTGGTAATGTCCGAGATGTAGCTTTCGCCCCGGTTGATCATATCGACTTTTTCCTGGATAGGGTCAATTCCGGTCACGTTGAAGCCGGCATTGGCGAAGGTGATGGCGAGGGGCAATCCGACATAGCCAAGACCGAGTACGGAGATGTTAGCACGTTTTTTTTGAATATCTTGAATCAAATCTTCTTTTACCATTTTCACCTCACAGAGGCGGCTTTTTTAGAACAAACTGAGTTGCTCTGGCGGCTTCTGTTCTTCAGATTCTTTTGGGGTTATTTCTTCTTCTTGTTTTTTACTGTCCTGACCAGTTACTGTGAGTGTAACTTCTGGGGTCGGAGGCAGATCAAC
>CAZYIJ010000209.1:0-2569 GCA_964647425.1 uncultured Anaerolineaceae bacterium | reverse complement strand
TTTCTGATTTGCGGAAATGAAAAGTCACACAATTCGCGAAATGTTTTGACGTTTCCTTCTTCCAGGGCTTCTAACAGCGGGTCCCGGATCGCCTCGTCCACATCTTCTTCTCCCGTTAGCTTTTCCAGCATTTTTCTTCCGATCAACCATGGATAAATGGGATTTCTGCCTTTGCATGAAAAGTAAAGATAGGGCAGTAAGGTGTCTCGTAGAAGAAAAACATAGGCAGTGTCTTCCTCGTATCCTAGCCACTCACAAAAAGTAATGAGTTCATCAATGAAGGGATGCGTTTCCTTTATTGGTTGAGACTGAATTTCATTAACAACATTTTTAAGTACTGCTTCCAATTCAAACCTGTCATCAGAATAGATCAGTTCATTTGTATCTACAATCCGTGGGCCGATTTCAAAGGGTGCAGCATTATTTTCTGACAAATATCTGCTAAGCCTGGTTATACCGGAAAACTTTTCTTCCAATTGATCACGTAAATATAAATATCCTTCGTCTTTAAGATCATCCAGCATTTTCAGCAGTTGTTTTGCTTTGTAGAGACGTTCCTCGGTTACCGGAGAGGACTCTAATTCTTGAATATTGTCCTGGTAATATGAAAGGCTAAACGAAATAAATCCCACTGCTACCCCAACGATTCCAAATTCATCACTTTAGTCCAATGCAGCCTTTGCCTATTGTTACACTCTAGACCCTAAATAATCTCATACTCGTAAGTATTAAAATCTGCAACAAGACCAGCCTGATATTTTCCTCTTGTCCATAAAAACTTGATCTTGGTTCCTTCGGTTTCCATGGTGAGCACAGCCTCTTCCCCAAATGCTTCACAGGAATTTCGGAATCTCAACAGTCGCAGCTGTTCTTTTACGACTTCCTGGTTCATAAGTTGTTCAATGTCTTCGATATGGAGATTGGTTCGGTTTATTTCCTTGTGCCCGCCCTCCCCAGCTTTTTTAACTGCATCGTAGTCATTCTTGCCTGCGAACAGATCCAGATACCATACCTGTGGTCTGCCTGGCATAAACATCTGGACGGCTCTTGCGAACAAAAGTTTACGATCATCCTCGCCCAGTGCGCTGTAATAGGTGGCATTGACCTGGTAATACATGTTCTTCTGACCGTGAAGATTTTTCACATAACCGCCACGTTTCACTAACAGGTCAATCAGCTTCTGAATTTCCTCGTCTGGCAGAAAGCCTTTCAAATCTAAAACAGGGATCCCGTCGTGACATCCGAGCATATTGACCGTCCGAATTTGTTTTTGTTGTAACTCCTCTGCCCAACGTACCAGACATTCCCCGGAGCGATTTTCGATGGCGTAGATCAGTAATCCCGGCAAAAAGAAATCGTAGGTCATATATCCCTTCCGGGACAGTTTTTCATAGATTTTTTCGCCATAGCCCGCATGAATTTCTGGTAAGAGTGTCAAATCATATTGATCTGCCAGTTCCTGTATCTGCTCCAGCAAATCCCAGGTACCGGGCTCATTTAGAAAGTTTCTTTCACCGGGCTCTTTTGGCGCATATGCAAATGCATCAAGGCGTACCAGCTTCGCTCCATAGAAAGCAAGTTTTCTTAATGTTTCTTCATAATCCTTCCACACCAACGGTGACTTGATATTGAGATCCATCTGACCCAGATATTTCTTTCCAGAAGGTGAATCGGGATCATCCTTCACCTCCTGATAAAACGTATTCCAATAGGGAACCCTTGTGCCATCCGGAAAATCCACCATCAAAATTGGAAGCCCGGGTTTTCGAAAGAACATATCTTTTATGTACTTTTGCTCTGGCACGATATATCCATCTGCACTAAGGCTTCCATAGCCCTTCCAGAAAGTATTCCAATTGATAAAAAAGTCCTTATATTCAGAAACAGCACCTTTTTCCAGAACGTCTTTGAACTCCATCGAATTTACCGATTTGTGATTGAGAACAAAATCGAGTTTCAAGGCTATTCCAAGCGCCTTCAGCCGCTCTAAGTCCTGCTCTGTTGCCAGGGTGTTGTCTAATTCGTAGTCGATAATGGAAAATCCCCGATCCAAATCGCTGTGGAATAGACTTGGCAAGATGTAAAAGCCATCAAAAACATTTTTAAGTTCGTCTTTTTCCAGCCATGTGACAATATCTTTCAGACTACCCCCCATACTATCTGGATAAGCGTTCAGCATCGGACCGATATCATGAATTTTCATACCTGCAATCCTTCCAATTGATCATCGACGAATTATTTGTGAAGCCGCCAAAAAAAGCTGGATTTTCCACTGAATGCTTGCTTGACTTGCGAGCTCAACAAAGCAATCATTCCAAACTCCCGCTTTTAGACATACGAATTTTTGCGCGCCCAAGCTGTGATGCTAATAATTCCTGCTCCAGTTGCAGGACCAAGGTTGTAAAGGGACTGTCTACTTTTCCGTCACGATTTCTGGCTTTTCTATGGGCAAGCGTCTCTTCCGGTGTGCTGTTCAAGAAAACCGGAATATCAATGCCATGTAGATTATCATTATTTCCATGTGTCCACTCCAGCATCAAGACCTGGATGTTGGAGAAGTCAACAGGCT
>CAZYIJ010000208.1:0-2599 GCA_964647425.1 uncultured Anaerolineaceae bacterium | reverse complement strand
TGCGCTCCCAGGACTTCGCAAAAAGCGCTCGCAAATCCCAGCCTCGCCATTTTTTATTTAAAATGATATGATGATTGGTTCTGGGATTCCTGCTTGCTACGCTCCCAGGACTTCGCAAAAAGCGCTCGCAAATTCCAGCCTAGCCATTTTTCTTTTAACCTGCCTGAGTGAATTAAAAGATGATTGGTTCTGGGATTCCTGCTCGCTACGCTCCCAGGACTTAGTATTCACTCGCAAATCCCAGCCTCGCCATCTTAATAGATGAAATCCGTTGAATCATTCCAGTCCGCCTATAAAAGTAAAATATATCCAATAAAGGGACTTGATTTATATTCTTCTGTAAGAAGTAAGGCTTGGGTTTAACCTTATACAAAGATTGTATTCATGGCAGTTTCGACTTACAATAAACGAGAAGTTGATAATTCCAACTATACGTTTTTAGAGGTTAAGATGAAGAAAATTCTAGTAATTTTATTGCTTGTTGCCTTGCTGGCAACGGCTTGTAATGTGGCGGTAAATACCGACCCGACAATTTCTACTCAACCAGATGAACCACAAACGGAGGCGATAAAACCGATGGGAGATACAATGATCGATAGTACCTATACCAAAAAAGAAGGCGTGGAAGTGATTTACTTTGCAGGGGGCTGTTTTTGGGGGATTGAAAAGCTGATGCAGTCGATCCCTGGTGTGGTGGCAGCAACCAGCGGTTACGCCAATGGACAAGCTGATATTGTCCCTACTTATGAGCGGGTTGTCACTGGTGATACCGGATATCGTGAAACGGTGCGGGTTGAATATAAACCGGATCAAGTCAGCCTTGATGCTCTGATATTTGCCTACTATCACGTGATTGACCCAACAGTGGCAAACGCCCAGGGCAACGATATTGGCACTCAATATCAGACAGGCATTTATTACACCAATGATGACGCTAAAAGCACGGTTGAACGGATCACCGCTATCGTAAAAGAACGCTATGAGGAGTTTGTTGTGGAAATCAAGCCTCTGGAGCGATTCTATGACGCTGAAGAATATCATCAGGACTACCTGATCAAGAATCCAATGGGCTATTGTCACATATCGAGGGATGAAATGACTACTATCACCGACATAATTGTAGATCCGGGCAATTACCAACGCCCAACAGATGAACAGATCAAAGCTGCGCTCACCGACTTGCAATACAACGTAACGCAAAAGGCAAGCACTGAGCCACCTTTCCAAAATGAGTATTGGGACAATCACCGGCGCGGGCTTTATGTGGATGTTGTGACCGGCGAGCCACTGTTTGCTTCCAGCGACAAATTCGATAGTGGTACAGGTTGGCCCAGTTTCTCCAAAGGGATCGACGAAAATACCTTTGTATACATTGTTGATGAGTCTTTAGGCATGACCCGCACTGAGGTTCGCAGCCGCGCCGGCAACTCGCACTTGGGGCATGTTTTCTATAACGAAGGCTTATCGCCAACCGGCACCAGGTACTGTATCAACAGTGCTGCCTTGAGATTCATTCCCTACGACCAGATGGAAGCAGAAGGTTATGCCTACCTGTTGGACTACATCGATTAAAGCCAATTCTACATTGATCTAATCAGCGTTTGAAAAAACCGGTCTCCCGACACCTGTAAACCTTGTTTTTGGCAATCAGTCCGGAGACCGTGGGGAGACGGGACACATTTTTTCTGGAAAGTTGGCAAGGATTGGGTATCGATGCGGTTAGTAGCTCGATAGGGGTTTTTACACTATTTACACTTTTTACACTGTTTTTGGATAGTGCTAAAACGCACTTCTACTGTAAAAAGTGGCTTGTTGTTAAGGTACAGCGCCTGGGGTCAGGTCTTTCCCTAAATAATAGCACAAATGTTCTGTTTTGGGAAGGGACGTGCTACGTTTGATGAAGGGAATGCTGTGCGTGATGCCAATTGGGAGGACATTGAAATCTTATTTCTTGCAGGGTTAATGCTTGTCATGATAAGGAAGGGTGTTAAGAAATCGGAGAGAACGGACGGATGAATATCAGATACATCCACTTTAAATTCGGAGACCTGGCGGTCAAGAACCTCGCGCGGTCAGGAAACCGGCGAGAACGGGGGTCTACAACTGATAATCGTATCGGTGGGTGTTGGGAGACCATGGCAGGTCTCCTCTACAAGAATTTTCCGATGCAGGGGCGGGTTTTGAACCCGCCCGTACGTAGCCGTTCACAATTTGTTGCCGGATTCAACCCTATTCGCCTCGCTCAGGGGCAGGTGCGGCGGAATTCGGACTTCAACTCACGGTGAGGACAACGGCTAAAACAGAGACGAAAAAGAGCCGGATTCAACCGTATTCGCCTCGCTCAGGGGCAGGTGTAGCGGAATTCGGCCTACAACTGAGGATACCGGCAAGAACAGAGGAACGGATTAAATTTTTTTGTAATAATGTAATTTGATCAAGAAATATCAGTTGACAGCTTTCTAAGAATTATTTATACTTATTGTTAAGTCACATAGGTTTTCAAAGACTAAATTTCAAAATCCTCCGATTCGTTGATTCCCTCCTGGATAAACGAACAATACGGCAAAGAGAGCAATTTCTTTTGCCCGCCAGTGCGCAA
>CAZYIJ010000207.1:0-2607 GCA_964647425.1 uncultured Anaerolineaceae bacterium | reverse complement strand
ATGGAAGACGCCGTTCAAGACGAGACACTGGTTGGACACCCCGAGTTCGCGCAGCTCAGCGCTCGACCGCTCGGCTTCCGTGGGAGTGGTGAGTAAGCCGATCTACCTGCGCGGACGCGAAGGCGGCGTTGGGGAAGACGCTGGACCATTCGCGGAAGGGCATGTTCGTGGTGAGGATGATGGGCTTGGTCTCGTACCGGCGGTTCACGATCTGGAAAAGGATGTCGGCGGCGGCGTTGTCGTAGGACAGGTAACCCATTCCGTCGATCACAAACGAGACGCTTCGTGAAACATCCGTGGACGTGCCTCGATATGCCCGGACATGGAAGCATGTCCTGCAGCGGTCGCCGGCCCGGACATCCGAAGCGCCCAGGACACCCGTGCGCCGGCCCGCCCGCTGCCGGCGCTGGTGTTCGAGCGGACCCCGGGCGAGGCGGCGCGGCCGCTGCCGTCGCGCTGGCGGCGCCGTGAGCCCGAACGGACCGCCTTGCACGCGGTCGTGCGCGGCCACCTGTCGGATCTGCTGGACGACGCCCGCAGGCGCAGCGATTCGGGCACGGGCTACCCAGCGTTCGTGGGACACGAGTTCCACCGCTACCTGGATTGCGGCGTGCTGGCCCACGGTTTCGCCCGCCTGCGATGCCCGGACTGCGGGTTCGAGCGGCTGGTGGCGTTCTCGTGCAAGGGGCGACTGTGCCCATCCTGCTGGGCGCGCCGGGCGGCGGACACGGCTGCGGACCTGGTGGATCGGGTGCTGCCCGAGGCACGCTACCGCCAGTGGGTGCTGACGTTCCCCTGGCAGATGCGCTACCTGCTGGCCACCGACCGGGCCTTCCAGGGCCTGGTGCTGCGGACCTTTCTGCGGACCGTGGCGGCCTGGATGCGGCTGCGTGCCCGGCGGCTGGGACTGCACGACGGCCAGGTCGGCGCCGTGACCTTCGTGCAGCGCTTCGGCGGCATCCTCAACCTCAATCCCCACTTCCACACGCTGATGCCCGACGGGGTGTTCCTGGAGGACGCCGACGCCCCGGGCGGGCCGCTGGCCTTCGTGACCCTGCCGCCGCCCACCGATGCCGACATCGCGGCCCTGGGCCTGCGGCTGGCGACTCGCATCGGCGACCTGGCCCGGCAACGATTCCGCCAGACCCAGGACAACCCGCCCTGGCAGGACCCCGACGACCTGCCGCTGCGCATCACCGTCGCCGAGGCCGTCCGGCCTCCGGGTCCAAGGCCGCTCCGATCCCTTCCTTGGGAGGCCGCCCCGCCACCCGACGACCAGGGGGCCGGGAAGACCCCCGCCAAGGCCTTGTGCACCCGGGTCCAGGGATTCTCGCTTCACGCCGCTCGCACCGTCGCCGCCGACGATCGGCTGGGCCTGGAGCGCCTGTGCCGATACGGGCTGCGCGCCCCCTTCTCCCTGGACCGCCTGTCCCTGGACCCCGACGGACGCGTCCGCTACCGCCTGCACCGTCCCTGGCCCACGCCCGAGGGCCGGACCGAGATCGTCCTGGAGCCCGTCGCCTTCCTGCGGCGCCTGGCCGCCCTGCTGCCCGCGCCCTACCAGAACCTGGTCCGATACCACGGCGTCTTCGCCAACCGGTCCCGCTTCCGCAACCGACTGCCCGCCCCACCGGTCAGGTCCGGCGAGCCGGAGGTGGCATCTGCGGCCAGCATGAACACGAATGCCGCTCCTGCCGGCGCGACCGCCTCCCCCGCATCGGATGCTGCGCCCCATGCGACGGCTACCGCGCCCGCCGGCCCACCACCCGAGCACCCCCGGCGCATTCACCTGGGCTGGGCCCAACTGCTGCGCAGGGTCCTGGACATCGATGCACTGCAATGTCCCCGGTGCCCGCCCCACCGCCCCCTGGTCGTCCTCGCCTTCCTGACCGACCCTGCGGTCGTGAGGCGGATCCTCGAGCACCTGAAGTTGCCCGCCACCCCGATGCCCGTCGCACCCGTGCGGCGGATCGACTGGGAGTCCGAATGCGGCGCCGGACAGCAGTCTGCTGCATGGGACGGATGTGATGCCGACTGGGGATCCGACAGCGCGGGCGATGACGTCGGCATCCGCGATCCTGCCAGAGGGCCGCCCTGAACAGCGGCGGCACATCGCGTTCTGCGTCAACACCAGGACGTTACCAAGCCGCCTCGCCGCCGGCGGTTCCAGCAACGGCACTCGGCAGACTCGAAATCCGCTCCGCGGACACGCGGAGAAGGCCTCCGTGCACGCTCCGCCGCCATTCGAGGCCGGATTCCCACGCGCTCCGGCCGACAAGTGCCCCGTTTCACCTCGCCCAACCGACCCAATGCATCGGTACTGTCCGTCCGACCTCCCTCGCTATCCCCGCCGCCAGCCTGTTTCGTGGATGATGATTCCTACACGCCCCAGCGTCGGCCGTCGGTTGAATATATCCCACTTCCCTACCAGGAGACGGACCAGCGTGGCAGTTGATGTGTTTCTGGATCGAAGAGATGCCGGACGCCGTCTGGCCGAGCGATTGGCGGAGTACAAGGACAGGAACGCCCTGGTGCTTGCCATTCCGCGAGGCGGTGTTCCCGTGGGCTACGAAATCGCGCAGTTTCTACAGGCGGAGTTCGATGTCA
>CAZYIJ010000206.1:0-2635 GCA_964647425.1 uncultured Anaerolineaceae bacterium | reverse complement strand
ATAACGATTCTGAAGTCTTTGTCAAGCAAAGACGGGACGGAGCGAGTATGAAAACGACAATTGTTCTTGATGCGATGGGTAGCGACCAACGTCCTCAACCTGAATTGGAGGGTGCGGTCCTTGCTGCGAACAAGTTTGACGTCCATGTCATCCTGGTCGGGGATGAAGGAACACTAAGCGAAGGGTTGGCAAAAATAGCTGGCAACAAGAGCAAGGTCAGCATCGCTCACGCGCCGGAATCGCTGGATATGGAAGACCACATCCGTGAAGCACGTGCAAAAAAAGAAAATTCGATGGCTATAGGTCTAAACCTGGTTAAAGAAGGCAAAGCGCACGCCTTTGTAACCGCCGGAAACACCGGCATGGCAATGTACTTTGGCATAAAGACTTTCGGGATGATCCCTGCAGTAGACCGACCCTGCCTGACAGCGGTTTTTCCTGTTGAAGGCGGTCGCTGTGTGATCGCAGACATTGGTGCAAATGCTGAAGTTCGGCCTGAGTTTCTGGTTCAGTTTGGACAGATGTCGAGTGTTTATTCTCAGCTCATGCTGGGAGTAGCAGAGCCAAAAGTAGGGTTGATCGCAAATGGAGAAGAAGAAGGCAAGGGCAACGAGCTGACAAAACAAGCCGGACCGCTAATGCGAGCTGCCATTCCAAACTTTGTGGGTAACATCGAAGGAAAAGAGCTGTTTGGTGGCAAAGTTGATGTGGCGATCATAGACGGCTTTACCGGCAATGTGCTGCTCAAATCGGTCGAAGCTGTAGCAAAATTGATCCTGACAACACTTAAGGGCGAATTAATGACCAGCACCCGCACAAAAATTGGAGCCCTATTGGCAAAACCCGCCTTCAATAAGGTGCGCAAGATGCTTGACCCCAACGAAATCGGATCTGCTCCTCTATTAGGCGTGGATGGCTTGGTTTTTATCGGGCATGGTCGCTCAGACGCAAAAGCAATAGAAAGTGCAATCGAACAGGCAGTAACTGCGGTAGAATCCAACCTGCTTGAAAAATTGAAGAATTCCATCAATCAAACGGAGAAATTATCGTGAAAACTATCATCAATCAAAGACTTATTGACCGAAACAAAAAAATCAGCACCATTCTATTCCTTTCCAGCATGGCTGTATTGATCCTTGGTGCCTATCTGGCGTGGCCTGGCAAAGCCGATTTGAGCCGTACTTTGTGGTCATGGGTCGCCCTTATGTTTGGGTTTATCCTCACCCGTGCCAGCATCTACTTTACGTCCCGTTTCGGTCAGAACCCGCGATACGATGAAGTGATTGGAAAATCAATAGATAAATTACGCAGTGACTATACCTATTTTGTTTATTCCACGCCGGTGCCAATGCTGCTTATGGGACCCTGCCGGCTTTGGCTGCCAATCCTTGTTACCAGCAGCGGCACGATCAATTATATCGATGGCAAGTGGAAACACACGGGCGTCAGTTTTATTAGACGCTTCATGGGGCAGGAATCAATTGTGGATCCAGATAGAGATACCACAGAGGCAATTGCACAAATCGAAAAACAACTCGCAAAACAGGAAGTCTCTGTTGAAAATTCCAAAATTCAGCCAATTCTTATTATCATGTTAAAAAACACAAGCATTGGCGAAGTGAAAGATTCTCCCTATCCTGTAGTTACTATCAACGAGTTCAAACGGTTTGTTCGCAAGATGGACCGTGAAAAGTGTGAAGTGCCCTTTACCGAAGAAGAAACTGAAAAAATCACCAAGGCTTTGACCGGTGGAAAGAACTAAAACTTTTCTTGATTTTTGAGATAATCAAAAACTCCTGGTAAACAGGAATTTTTGATTTGCGTATGCAGCTGTTATTCAGATTTTCTCAGCCAAACTATGACTGCTTTTTTGCTTTTTCTTTTTCAGTTTTGGTATATTCAAGCAACTTATTAACTTCAAATTCGGTCAGATAACGCCATTCACCAGAACGGAGTTTACCCAATTTTAGCGGTCCAATTCGTACTCGTTTGATTTTCCCGACTGGAAGTCCAATACGTGAGCCAACCTTGCGAATCTGGCGTTTTTTGCCCTCTCGGAGGGTAATTCGCAGCCAGGTGCCGTTGTTAGAATTATTCATCACTTCAACTTTGGCAGGTAAGGTTCGCGTTCCATCTTCCATCACCACACCCCTGCGCCAGATTGCTAACTGTTCTTCGTCAGGTTGAGTGATCACAAAAACTTCATATTCTTTCTCGTGTTCGTAGCGTGGATGCGTGAGGCGATTCGCCATTTTGCCGTCATTGGTCATCAAAATCAAGCCTTCACTGTCCATGTCAAGCCTGCCAACTGCAAAAAGTGGTTCCGAGATGCCTATGATATCGTTCACTGTCGGACGGGGATGGTTTAAATCAATATCCGAAAGGTATCCTTTAGGTTTGTTTAATGCTATATAAATTTTTTCGATCGTCTTGCGGATCAGTTTTCCGTCTACGGTAATGGAATCTTTGCTTGCATCAGCCTGGTCTCCCAGGTGGATAATTTTTCCGTTGACCTTTACCCGGCCTTCATCAATCATTTTTTCGCAAGCGCGCCTGGAACCATAACCCGCTGCCGCCAGGATTTTTTGAACTCTTTCTTCTGCCATCAGTCTTTCAACAACCTTCTCTCATCAGC
>CAZYIJ010000205.1:0-2635 GCA_964647425.1 uncultured Anaerolineaceae bacterium | reverse complement strand
CCATAACGGAGCTGACCTTTCAGGTTCGTGTTGGCTTGCACAAAATCCAACATTTCCTGCAGCATCACGTTGCGGTCGTCTTTATGTGTCTTCAAGGCTTCCTCAGTGATGTGCTGATTGGTTGTCCAACCCCAATAGGTAACGTTCATAGAAAGGTTGGCAGGTCCGCAGTTATTCATGGTCTGATATTCCAGCCCCATCCCATCCAGGGCAAGGCTTGCCGGAACCGGAATCGGTGTGTTTGTTGGCGTTGGCATCTCCGTTGCAACAGCCGCCTGTTGCACATCTGTTGCTGTCGGCTCAGGGGTAGCGGTGGGAGCCATCGCCGTCAGTGTAGCCAGTACATCCACGCTGATTGTGCCCTGTTGGGAAGGTCCAAACTCATTTTCAGTGGGCGGATTCAAACGATAGTAAATTCTTGAATAGAGGTTGCGGGCACGCGTTTCCACTGCCGGGACCTGCATAGCAGCTAACCCAACGAGCACTAACAGCGCAACGATGACCAGGTATAACCAGGGTTGTCGCCAAATTGAGGCATGGCGCACTTGTTTCTTCAGTTCTTCCGTAGATTTTGACATAAAACTCTCTTTTTGATTATTGTTCGGGGTCTATGCCCAACGCCTTCAACTCAGTCACAGCGGGTTCCCAACCAGGATGCCATTCGAGTGCTCGTTTGAAGTCCCAAATGGCAGCGTTGGTGTTCCCCAAGGCCACATTAGCACGTCCGCTCCATAGAAAAGTCTCGGGTAGAGCAGGTTTGCTGGCGTCTGTGATCGTTTTATAAGTAAGGCTGATGACAGCCTTGTAGCGTCCTGTGTAATAGTAGGCTTCGTAGGGACCAACCTGGTACCAAAGCAAACGCCAAGGACGATTGTCAACCGGAAGCCAATTGTAGACTGAAAAAGCAGTGTCAAATGCTTCAGCTGCTGCCACATAATCTTTCTTCATCACCAGCAGTTCGCCCAAACTGTAATAGGCAAAGTACTGTTCTGAAAGCTCTGCTGTTTCGGAGCGCTGGCGGAATTTTTCCAGGGTGGTGTTGAGGTTGTACTCCGGGTCGGCATCCGCACCCAGCAAACCAAGCACGATATCGCGTTCTTGCGGAGGGAAAACGACCAGGTAAGTGCCCGAAAATTCGTCCCAACCTTGCTGCAGGATGTCGTACTTCACCCAGATGTTGCCGTTTACGGTGTCTGGGATGTGGACAGCCTGCTGTGCGTCATCGTAACCATCGACAACCCCATAGTGCCCCATCCAACCGTTCCATTCATCGTCGCGATTAACATAGCCGCGTTCAACCAATACTGGATAGCCAGCGGCTATCAGTCGTTTGAGTAGATCAATAGTACCGCCCAGACGCAAGACTGCGTCTTGTTCGGTGTGGTTCTGCATGTAGTCAAGCATCTCCTGGGGGGTAACATTCAGGTCTTCCAGTCGGGGTTTTACCACTTTTTCGATATCAATTTCATCGCCCTCCCAGCCCCAATATCGCAAAATCAGAGCCATATTGGTTGGACCGCAGCTATTCAGCCGCTGATATTCCTGAACGACACCTTCCAACTGCACTGCCGACAGAATCGCTGTGGGTTCAGGTGTGGGGGTTGGGCTGGCGGCAAGCGTTGCCGTCAGAGCGTGAGTAGGTTCAGTGGTAGGCATAAGCGTTGCCGTAGGGGCAAGCGCTGTCAAAGTGGCGATCACATCTGAGTTCATCGTGGTTTCACTGGAGATCTCAAAGTTTGATTCAGCTGGCGGTTTTAAAAAATAGAAGACCTTCGAACGTACAGTGTTTACATAATAGTAAGCCCGGTCATGAATTGCCGGGATCTGGTACAGCGCAAACAAGATCACAACCAGTGATGCCAAAACTGCCAGTGCAATCAGCCAGCCCCTTCTGGGTTTTTTCTTCGACACAAGGTTGTTGCCCTCGGTTTGTGATTTTTCACTGCCAACTTGCGCGGGTTGGGTTTCAGGTTCTTCCATAGTTGTTCTTTCTTTCATAACTTTTCGGATTATATCTCAAACAGAGAGATGGGTTAAAAACCGTAGGGATGTTTTGCTTGTCCCAATTTTTTTTCGTAGGGATGGCGGCTTGTCCCCATCCGGAAAAGATTATCCACCTCAACTGGACGGAATGGCGGTTGCAAAACTCTGTCTAATGTTGCTGGACTTCCGCCACTCCGCCATGCTTGTCTATTTTTCGTAGGGATGTCGGCTTGTCCCTTTTTTTTCGTAGGGATGGTGGCTTGTCCCCATCCGATATGGAACGATTTCTATGTTCAATTGTAGGGCGGAATGGCGGTAGCAAAACTCTGTCCAATGTCGCTGGACTTCCGACACTCCGCCGTGCTTGTCTATTTTTCGTAGGGATGGTGGCTTGTCCCCATCCGCCATGAAACGATTTCTATCTTGAACTGTAGGGCGGAATGGCGGTAGCAAAACTCTGTCTAATGTTGCTGGACTTCCGACACTCCGACATGCTTCGCTATTTTTCGTAGGGATATTTGCTTATCCCAATTTTTTTCGTAGGGATGGCGGCTTGTCCCCATCCGGAAAAGATTATCCACCTCAACTGGACAGAATAGGGGTCTCTGATAGAATTTCGGACAATATGACAAGGGACTCAAGTCAAAGAGGA
>CAZYIJ010000204.1:0-2660 GCA_964647425.1 uncultured Anaerolineaceae bacterium | reverse complement strand
TCCAGTAGTCGCCGCACAGTAAACCTCGAGGTAGTTGAAACCCGGCCAAAGAAACCGTCTTTTGAGATTCTTCAAATCATGCTTAAGGATATTATTGATGAAGCTGCGTTTGACGGTATGGTTGAGTTTTATTTCAAAGACCTTCAAAATGGTCTGGTCCTCCACTTCACTCACAGCCGAGTTGGTGATGAAGAAATCCCAACGGATATTGCTTTCTCCTCCTGGAGTACCATCAAAATCCCTGCTTTAATTACACTTTTCAAAAATCTGGAGAGCCCTTATGACCCCCAGATCCTCGCCGAAATTGAAGATATGGTCGAGCAATCCAGCAACGAATCGACTGATTCAGTTGCTAAAAAAGTGATCGAACCAAACCTTGCTCCCATCCGGATTACGGAGGATATGCGTACCTTAGGGCTGCAGAACACCTTTTGGGCGGGTTTTTTCAGTCTTGGTTCACCACTTCTGCAAGAGATCTCAACCCCTGCCAACAGCAGGACAGATTATGACACTGACCCTGACCGGTACGGGCAGACGACGGTTCTGGATATGGGTTTATTGCTTGAAGAGATTTATTATTGTGCGCAGGATTACGGAGGGTCGATCCCACTTGCATTCGAAGGAGCTATTACACAGGAGGAGTGCCTGATGATGGTTGAGTATCTCGGTAAAAACAAAATCGGTCACCTCATCGAAGCTGGTGTTCCTGGTGGCACTGTGGTAGCCCATAAACACGGCTGGGCAAACGAGGTACAGGATGGTTTCGTGCATACTATGGGCGATTCGGCCATCGTCTATACACCAGGCGGAAATTATGTTTTATCCATTTTTGTCTACCAACCTGTGCAAGTTATCTTCGATCATGCCAACCTGCTTTTCGCCAACCTTTCTGCCTCGGTTTACAACTACTACAACCTGCAATAAATCCTATGGTCGATGCGAGATCCTTTGCCGTCTTGTAAACACTGTACACTGAAAAAATCTCATTTTTTAGCATTACCTTCCTGTATAGCCTGAGGAGTGTGCAAGAAATAGTGAAGAGTTATCATCATCTTAGCTGTGACAATTAGCCTACAGCAGAAAGGACCATGAAATGCCATACATCAAAACAATTCCCGAAGATCAGAGCGATGGATTGCTCACTAACCTTTATCAAAGAATTACCAAGACGGCTGGTTACCTTCCAAACCACGCGAAGATTTTCAGCCTGCACCCAAAAGTGTATGAAGCCTGGCTAAACCTTCAGGACGCAATTCGTTCCAATATGCGCCTCCGCCGCTACGAACTTGTTACTTTCGCTGCTTCTCAAGAACTCGGCTGCTCGTATTGCATGCTGGCTCACGGAACAATTCTTCATAAGAATTTCTTCTCGGTTGACGAAATGCTCTCCATTGTTAAAGACTACCGCAATGCCGGATTGACTACTGAAGAAGTTGCTCTGATGGCATTGGCAAAAAAGATCATACGAAAAGCCGGGGATGTAAACGAGGCAGATATCCAGGAACTGCGCGAGTTTGGACTCTCGGATGAGGAGATTCTGGATGTTGTACTGGTCATCGATATGCGTGCATTCTTCAGCAAGACAATTGATGCGCTCGGAGCGGACCCGGACGACGTCTACAAAGATCTTGACCCAAGATTAATTGAGGCTTTGGCGATCGGCAGGCCATTTCCACCCGAAGAAAATTGAGATCAATTACGCAATTTTTTGTCAAAAGCTATCAGATTTACAATTGTGTCAAGTAGAGAGGAAACCATGGTTTCAAATAAAAAACGAATTGTATTTTTCAGTCACGGTGGCGGTCCTTTACCCTTGCTCGGTGATCCGGGTCACAAAGCCATGATCGACTTTATGAGCGTATTACCAGAGCAAATTGAGCGTCCAGACTTGATCCTGGTGATCAGTGCACACTGGGAAGAGGCCGTGCCTACTCTGCTCGGTTCACCCAACCCACCCATGTTCTATGACTACTATGGCTTTCCTCCTGAAACTTACACAGTGCAATACCCGGCGCCTGGCGCACCCGACAAAGCATCTCAGATCGCCCAGATACTTGGCAATGCTGGCATCCCTGCCAGAATTAACCCAACCCGTGGCTACGACCACGGTCATTTCATCCCCTTGTTGATGATGTATCCGCAAGCAAATATCCCAACCCTTCAGCTTTCACTTGTTCGTGGGCTGGACCCTGAGCAACATCTGCAACTTGGTGAGGCCTTACGCCCCCTGTTGGATGAGAATATTCTCGTCATTGGCTCTGGTTTCTCGTTCCATAACATGAGTGCATTTTCCTGGCGACCCAACGGCAAGCCCGACCCAGCCAATGAAGCCTTTCAGGATTGGTTGATCGATGCTAATACGAAACAAACGTATGTGGAGACACGCGAGGCATTGCTAAACTGGGAACATGCCCCATCTGCCCGTTATTGCCATCCGCGTGAAGAGCATTTGCTGCCGTTGCTGGTGTGTGTTGGCCTGTCCCAAGCCCCAGCTCAAGTCCTGTTCGATAACCAGATATTGGGCAAACGCGGTTTGGCATTTGGCTGGTAAGCAAATATTGGTTTTCAAGCAAAACGCGCTGTTTCAGGTATAATATTGCCTGCCTGCCCTCGTAGCTCAATGGATAGAGTACCTGACTTCGAATCAGATGGTTGGGAGT
>CAZYIJ010000203.1:0-2692 GCA_964647425.1 uncultured Anaerolineaceae bacterium | reverse complement strand
GCTTCTCGACCAGATATGATACGCCCTCTGTCTTGAGACGGGTATCATCCAACTCGATACCATATCTGCCCAACATCTCAGTATGCCCGTTCAGAGCACGACCCATGAGATCGAAGGCACTCTCCACACTCATCCCGGTGGCTTTGTTGGCTTCTGTGAAGTCTAACAGAACTGGCACGAGCTGTTGAATCTCGTCCTTGTTGAGTTTGAAGGTCTGGGATAGCTTTGCCATGAGAGATAGCATCTTGTCATCTTCAAAGTTGGTGACCTGCTGCATCGAGGATGCGAAGTTCCCCATCTCACCAGCAGCCTCGCCAAAGGCGACTGAAGCCAGAGTCATTGCCTGTCTTTGACCAAGCGAGGCATCGAGCAGACCATTCATAGATCTTACCAGGCTACCTACCACCTGCAAGACTCCATCGACTGCGATCTTCACGTCACGAATGGTAGCCAGAGCCTGTTCCGCTGTGATCTTGACATCAGCAGGCTTCTCCACCGCAGACTGAACGGACTCCGCCTCCTGCTTGACTTCAGCAAGCTTGAGACTGGCATCTTTGGTAACAAGGACGAGCTTAAAGGTTAGGTCTGGCATAAATTGGAGATTGACAGAATAGCATTCCTACTTATTCGAGAACAAAAGGAGTATAATATGGTTAAGGTAAGTTCAGAAGTAACATATAAAATGGGGTATGTCCTTATGTTGGACGTTCTAGGTTTCAAGGAATCAATAACTCCAACGTATAGCACCAAGTTTCTTGAGATATGGAATGATATAAGAAACACACTAATAAAGGCAAAACAAGATTGTGAGAAAGAAAACACCTCTGAGAACCTAATAATGTGCCTGGATTTACTATGTTTGTCAGACACAATTTTAATAGGAGTTTCACTAGAGCCTAATAAAGCCAAACTCGCATTTGTGACATTATACTCATTAGTTAAAGTGATAGAGGAACTTGTGTTTAATTGCATGACAAAGTATAAGCTCTTCTTCAGGGGAGCATTGTCATATGGGGAATATTTGGTTAATGATGATCTAAACATAGCATTTGGTCCTGCAATAAACGAAGCAGCTGCATGGTATGAAACTACTGATTGGTGCGGGATAGTCTTAACTCCAAGTGCTGAGTATCGGCATGAATATCTTCTATCGTTACCAGAGGAAGAAATCTCACATGATGCTAAGGTGCTTATGTCTGGTTTCGTCAGGAAATACAAGATTCCTTTCAAGCCAGGTGTTCCCAATGCTTGTCATTATGCATTGTTATGGTTCATGCCATCACTCGGCGGCGGGAAGGATAGAAGAATCTGGGAATCCTTAACACTCTCGTTATCATCTATGGCTCATCATCCGGTTTTTGCTTTGAAACATAGCAATACAGTAGATTTTGTGAAATATATTCTCAAGGATACTCCAGTAAGTAAGTTCTTTAATAGTTACGAATAAGCAGTTCTGTCTCAGTCTGAAACGTTCCAGACACCGAGTACTGGGTCTCGACTTCTACTATGATACAGCCATTATATATCTGCTTAATGTAAGGATCGTTGTTGTAGGATAGCAGGAACTTACCCTTGATCTGTTTCAAGGCTTCTGCAAGTTCTTCATGCTGGTTGAAGGCATCCGCGTCATCACGTTCGTAGATGTGTTCCTTTGTATAGTAGGGAGGGTCCAGATAGAAGAAGGTATGAGGCTGGTCGAACCGGGCTACGATCTTCTCCCAAGGCTGCTTCTCGATGATCACGTGCCTGAGCCTTTCCGAGGCTTCCTTCACCTTGTCCAGATTCCTCAGTGGCATGTACTTGTAGCCCTGATTAACGCAGAAGTTCTTGGATCGTGAGCCATAACTGCAGGCGAGGTTGTAGTAGAACTTGATCGCTCTCTCCAACTCGGTTCTGGGCTCATGCTTTATGAAGTTATCGAACATCTCCCTGGCGATCAGGTAGTTGTTCAGCTCGGTCACGAAGGCTTCCGGGTGATTCTTGATATACTTCCAGAAGTTGACCAGATCGCCATTGATATCGTTATAGACCTCAGTATAGCGGCTCTTCTTGGATAGCTGCCAGTCTTCCTTGTTGGCACTCTTGCCGAACAATATCCAGGCAGCACCGCCAAAGACTTCGCAGTAGATGTCATGATTGGGAATAAGCGGCAGGATCTTCTTGCGGAGGATACGCTTGCCGCCAACCCATGAGATTATCGAATTCATTGCTCCTCCAGCTTGAAGTTGGCGATGATCACTTCGTTGAACTCGGACTTGCCTTCCTTGCGGTTGATGCCCTTGGTGCGGGTAACGTGCTTGATATCAAAGCCCTTGTATAGCTTGAGCACTTCCGGGTTATCGTCGTAGGAGAGAATAAAGCGGCCTTTGATGCTCTTCAGAATGTCTCTCAAGACTTCATGATTGAACTGCTTGGAGTTCTCATAGGTATAGCCCAGCATGTAAGGGGGATCACAGTAGAAGAAGTTGCTCTTGGTATCATACTTCTCGATTACCTGCTCATAAGAGAGGTTCTCGATGATCACCATATCCAAACGTTTGTGGAGTTCCTTGATACGTTCCAATCGGTTATACATACTGGATGTACCACGCTTCTGAGAGGTGCCGAAGCTATCCCCTTTGCTACCGAATGATCTAGTGATAAGGAACATGAACCTGGCAGCCCGCTGTATCTCGGTTAGGCCTTCCTGCTT
>CAZYIJ010000202.1:0-2756 GCA_964647425.1 uncultured Anaerolineaceae bacterium | reverse complement strand
TTGAACTCGGCAGCCACGAAGACCTGATGGCGCGCAACCAGTCCTACGCCCATCTGTTCAACTTGCAGGCAGAAGGATACAGGTAACAGGGAACAGGGATCTGGGAGCATAGGCGTAATTTTGTGTAGAGGACGGCTCCCATGGTGAGACAAAGATGGTTTACAAATTGTTTAGGCTGATTGTTTACACTTTTATTATCCAAAAACATCATCTCGAATCTTAGAATCAACCCCGTTTTTCCCACGGTGAAGGGTCATCACGGGGGGTGACCACTACATCTAGTGTTTGAGGGAGAGGTTGCTTTTGTAGGGGCAGACCCCCGTGTCTGCCCTAAAGACTGTAAACGATCACAATTGTCTAAACACTTCCACGCCGTCCCAACAGAATGACTACGGAAGGTCATCCCTACAATGCAAACTCGACCACAATACCTCTTTCAAAGAAAGGCTGGAGGGGGCATGAATTCAGCATGTGTCAAACATTGACGCTATACCAAATAATCTTTGAACGCAGCAGTTTGTCCCATCTTGAGAAATCATTATGGCTAATCTGTACTATGATTAATTGTTATGGTCATGCTTAGTACGCAGTAATAAATTGACCATTGAGGGAATATGGAAGCAAAAAAAGTAAAACAAACAAAACACAGTGGAATGGGCTCGATAGTACACACAGACGGTGTTGCCTTTCGCGTTTGGGCGCCTCACGCTGAATCGGTAAACATTGTAGGCGAGTTCAATCACTGGCAGGAAGATTCTCATGCGCTGGAACATGAAGGCAACGGCTATTGGTACATTAATGTGCCCGGTGCAAAAGCTGGTCAGGAATACAAATACCTGATCCATTACCAGGGTGAGCGGCTTTTCCGTGTTGATCCTTACGCTCGCCAGGTGACCAACTCGGTTGGCAACAGTGTAGTCTACGATCCAAATAGTTTTGATTGGCAAGGCGACCAACACCAACTTCCACCTCACAACGAATTAGTGATCTACGAGATGCATATTGGTTCTTTTACATCTGTAAAGACAGGGATACCGGGAAACTTTCAGGATGCCATCCAAAAATTTGACCATCTCCAACAATTAGGGGTCAACGCCATCCAGGTTATGCCAATCGCTGAATTCCCGGGTGATTATTCCTGGGGTTATAATCCGGCCAATTTATTCGCCGTTGAAACTATTTACGGCGGACCAGACGCCTACAAAAACTTTGTCAAAGAAGCCCACAAAGCCGGATTCTCTGTGATCCAGGACGTGGTCTATAACCACTTTGGACCCAGCGACCTGGACTTATGGCGTTTCGATGGCTGGCATGAAGGAGACTTTGGCGGGATCTATTTCTTCAATGATGACCGCTCGGTCACACCCTGGGGCGCTACCCGGCCAGACTATGGTCGCGCTGAAGTTCGTCAATTTATTCGCGATAACGCTCTGATGTGGCTGGAAGAATATCACGCCGACGGCTTGCGCGTCGATTCCACCCTCTATGTCCGTACAAAAGATGGCGATGAGAGCAACCCGATTGAAGAAGGCATCAGCTTGATGTCGGAGATCAATGCTGAAATCCGATCCAGGCACTCTAATGTGATTTTAATTGCTGAAGATTTGCGTAATAATGAGCTCGTCACACGCGACAGTGACAAGGGTGGAATGGGTTTCCATGCCCAATGGGATGCCACTTTTGTCCATCCTATCCGTGCGATGGTGGAAGCAATCTCGGACGAAGAAAGGTCCTTGGACAACATCAAAAATGCGATCAGTTTCAGTTATGACAACGATGCTTTCAAACGCTTGATTTACAGCGAAAGCCACGATGAAGTCGCTAATGGCAAAGCCCGTGTTCCGCAGGAAATCGATCCCGGCAATCCCACCAGTTGGTTTGCACAAAAACGCTCAACGCTGGCTGCCGGGTTGGTATTTACCTCTCCGGGTATCCCCATGATCTTTCAAGGTCAGGAATTCCTTCAAGGGGATTGGTTCCGAGACAATGTCCCTCTGGATTGGGCGTTAAATGACGATTTCCACGGCATCACCCGCCTTTACCGCGACCTAATCAGACGCCGCAGGAACTGGAACGACCAGACCCGCGGCTTGCGTGGGCAATATCTGAATGTGTTTCACCTCAACCAGGAGCACAAGATGCTCGCTTTTCAGCGTTGGGATCAACACGGCAAAGGTGATGATGTAGTGGTTGTTGTCAATTTTGCCAACGATCTCAAGCAGGACTATCAGATAGGCTTTCCTGCTAAAGGAACGTGGAAATTGAGATTCAACAGCGATGCCAGCATTTACAGTGATGCCTTCGCCAATACCAACAGCGCCGATGTTCAAGCGCAGGCAGGTGAAAAAGACGGTCTCTCTCACCACGGTAGTGTCAACATTGGTCCATACTCTGTTCTGATCTACAGCCAGGATAATGCTTAGCTGATAGCTGATAGCTGATAGCTGATAGCTGATAGCTGATAGCTGATAGCTGATAGCTTTAAGAAATTGTAATTACGAATGATGACAGATACAAGGTTGTTCCTTTGAGTATTTGTCATCGCGCTCAGTCGTACGGAGGGGGCTTGCTCCCTTCGCTAATAGTTGTGCAAGCCAACGCATCGGCTGGAGACGAGCCCCAGCCGTACAAAGGAGTTTATGATACTGGGAGCGAAGCGAGCAGTATTAATCTCCTTCCATAAGAGGATTATAAGGAACAAGGGGTCGTCAACAGTTTTTCGGACAATCTCCTAAGGGACACTCATGGCATATTCT
>CAZYIJ010000201.1:0-2758 GCA_964647425.1 uncultured Anaerolineaceae bacterium | reverse complement strand
CTGGCCAAATTGGATAGCTCTGCCAAAGGCGGCATGGTATTTGCGATCAAAGACCAATTAAACCTGCCAGTGATTTATGCTGGTTTGGGCGAAAAAATTGAAGATTTGGAATTATTCGACAAGAAATCTTTTATTGACAGCATTTTTTCTAGGAACGAAGGAAAGTAGCATGGCTGAACTGACCGATCGAATCAGATCATTGGAAAATCAATTCAAATCTCTCCTGGAGCATCTTTGACTTAGCTGAAAAAGCTGAGGAATTATCCAAATTACACAAACAAAGTGAAGAATCCACATTTTGGGATGATCCAACCTATGCCCAATCTGTGATGAAACGCAGTGCCTACCTGGGAAATCAGATAGAGGAATGGACACAACTTCAAACCCAGATTGAAGGGCTCTCATCTTTGTGGGAACTTGACGACGGCAGTCTGACCGATGAAATTGAGCATCAGGTTAACATTTTTGAAGACCTTATCGCAAAGAAGGAAATCAGTCTACTGCTCTCTGGTCAGTATGACCACGGCAATGCGATTTTAGCTGTTCATGCCGGTGCAGGCGGTACGGATTCGCAAGATTGGGCAGGAATGCTTGAACGCATGTATTTGCGCTGGGCAGAGAATAATGGCTATAAGACCGAGATCCTGGACCGGACTGTTGGCGAAGAAGCTGGTATCAAGTCGGTAACCATTTCAGTTGCGGGCGAACTTGCCTATGGCTATCTAAAATCAGAAAAAGGTGTTCACAGGCTGGTCAGGCTCTCACCCTTCGACGCAGCTCACCGCCGCCATACTTCCTTTGCTTTGGTCGAGGTTTTACCTGAAATTGAAGGTAACGATGACATTGTTATCCGCCCTGATGATATTGAAATTGAAGTTTATAAATCGTCTGGTGCGGGTGGTCAAAACGTTCAAAAGAACATGACCGCTGTGCGCATTATCCATCTCGCTACTGGTCTGGTGGTCACCTGTCAAAATGAACGATCTCAGACTCAAAACCGGGAATCTGCACTCAAAGTGCTTCGTTCACGACTTTTTGAACTACAACAACAAGCGCATGCTGATGAGATTTCAGATCTAAAGGGTGAGTTCAAAAAGGTCGAATGGGGTAGTCAGATCAGATCTTACGTGCTGCACCCTTACCAGATGGTCAAGGACCATCGCACAGATTATGAAACCAGCAACACCCAATCAACATTAGATGGCAACCTGGACGGATTTATCGAAGCATATCTGAGAATGAAGTAATCTCAGTATGACATAAAAAAAGAGCAGCAGAGTAATCTCTACCGCTCTCTCGTAAACCGTAATAAAAGTAAATCGTCAATCCAAAAGGCGTGCCAATTCAAACAATTCTTCGTCGAGTTCCTTGACCTTACCTACCATATCATCATAAGGTGTGGCGGTGACTTTGTTATTTATTAATCCAATCAAAACGCCGTATTCTTCTCTGGCAATCGCCTGAACTGCACCGCATCCTAATTTTGAAGCCAATATTCGGTCAGCTGCTCCTGGTTCGCCTCCGCGCTGAACATGCCCCAGAATTGTGGAGCGAACACTAAACCCCAAACGATCTCGATGTTCTTTGAAAAACTCGGTCAATTTTGCGGCATTATAGTCAGCTCCCTCAGCGGCAACAATCAAAGCATGGTTTTTACCATGTGCATATGCCAAACTAAGAGCTTCTGCAATTTCTTCGGGATCCGTCTCATGTTCAGGCAGCGTAATCGCTTCCGCGCCGCCTGCCAAACCAGCTGTCAATGCCAGGTAGCCACACTTGCGCCCCATAACTTCGATGATGAAAGCACGTTGGTGGGATGAGGCGGTTACTTTCAGTCGGTCAATAGCTTCCAAAGCTATATTCAGAGCTGTATCAACACCGATCGTAATTTCAGTTCCCGCCAAATCATTGTCGATGGTTGAGGCTACCCCAACAACAGGGAAACCCATTTTATAGAGCTCGTGGGCACCAGCCTGAGAGCCATTTCCGCCGATTACCACCAGGGCTTCAATACCAAGACGATTGAGATTGCGAATTGCCACAGTGCGACCTTCGACTGTTGTAAATTCTGGGCAACGGGCGCTGCCCAAAATCGTGCCACCTCGCTGCAGTATGCCGCCAACATCACGGGAACTCATGCGATCAAATTGACCATTTATTAAACCTCTGTAACCATTGCGAACGCCGTAAACATCCCACCCATTTTTGAGACCTGTCCGCACAACAGCACGAATCGCTGCATTCATACCGGGAGCATCCCCACCACTTGTTAAAACAGCAATACTTTTTTTCATCTTTTCTCCTCGTCGGCTTTTGCTATGTTGCTATTATAATTCAGCAAGTCCTGATTGGAGGTGCGTTTTGAAAAGAGATATTTTGGTTGCTTTGTATAGTGAAGATTCCTATGTATTGGACTGGATGTCCTTGCTGCTGGTTCGAGATTGGCGTACTCAGGTTGTTGCTGAGGTTGCCAGTCCGATTGAATTTACATAAACCCTCAACCAGGAACACCTCATGTGTGATTGCGTCGTCATCGAAATCGATAGTGTCAGTAATCTCAAACAAATGGGGAGTGACATCGTAAATGCTGGACATGATCTGAAAGTGATTGGTCTTTGCAGGAACCAAAAACTCGATTTTTTTGATCACATAGATCAATCAGCAATTGCTGGTTTGCTATATAAGAATGAGATCGAGACTTCGCTGGGATGGGCAATCACATTTGCAGCGGAGGGCAAGCCTGTATACACTCCCAGAG
>CAZYIJ010000200.1:0-2763 GCA_964647425.1 uncultured Anaerolineaceae bacterium | reverse complement strand
CCGGTATCATAACTGGCGATGTAAAGCATCGGGCGTTCGGTCACTTGCTGCACAATATTTTCTGGCACCCATCCAGGTGGGTTGACCACACCCTCGTTGTCCGGGATATAGTTCCAGGGTATCGGCGTGGTAACAGTGTCTTCGGGTGGGTCCACCCATTGGGCACCAGCCGATAAAACTGGCAGCAGTGTAAAGGAGAGGATCAGGATAATTACCAGGAAGATTTGTGTGTTTCGTTTCATTGCGTACCTCTACGAACTAATTGATATTGATTCCATATATTGCTTTTCATCCACCATTTGCCCATCAATCAGGTAGATGCGGTGGGTGGCATAATTGAGCATGCGAGGGTCGTGGCTGGCAACCATGATGGTCTTGCCGGCTTTACAGAGCTCGTCCAGCATGCTCATAATCACCTGCCCACTGGTCGAATCCAGGTTGCCGGTAGGTTCGTCAGCCAAAATCAGGGGCGGATCGTTCACCAGAGCCCGGGCAACCGCTACACGCTGCTGTTGACCGCCGGAAAGCTCTGTCGGCTTGTGACCAATGCGGTCCTTCAACCCCACCTTGTCCATCAAAGCTTCAGCGCGGTCAATCCGGTTTTTTTTCTTCATTCCCGCAAAACGCAAAGGGAAAGCCACGTTTGCTTCCGCGCTCATGTTGGCGATCAGGTTAAAACTCTGGAAGATGAACCCAACCTTGTTCCTGCGGTAATCTGCCAGGGTGTTCTCATCCATCTTGGCAATTTCCAGCCCATCCACTAGGATATTGCCCGATGTCGGCCAGTCCAGCCCGCCTACCAGGTAGAGCAAGGTGCTTTTACCCGAACCGCTGGGACCCATGATCACCGTAAAAGAGCCACTGGGAATGCTGAGGTCCAGACCGTCCAGCGCGTGCACTTCTGTCTCACCCATATTGTAGGTTTTTCGAAGGTTAATTGTTTGAACAAAATTATCCGGCATAGACGCTTCCTTTAAAAGTAGAACCCTGCCCCACCAGCATTGAGCCCGCCCAAAAGGCTGCCCACCAGGCTGGGTATGCCTTGCAGTAGCAGCATAATTAGAACGGCGACAATCGTGGTGACAACGGCTTTGCTTTTCTTCAGCCCGGAAATAAGGATAGCACCGATAATCAGCAGAACCAGGAAAAACAGCCAATAAAGGTCAATATTGCCCAAAACACCGCGTAAATAGGCACTCACTCCCTCGGCTTCGGCGTCGACCAGGTTGGAAAGACCGGGGTTTTCAACCAGCTTTTTGCTGGAGCCAACCACGAAGAACTTGACCAGTTCGCGCAGCCCAAAAGGCACCATCGCCCAGGCGACCAGGTTCCCAATTTTCAGGCGAGGTGCCCGGCTGCCTGCCAGTGTGAGCGTCAGGTAAAGGATGCTTGCCATAAGCATGCTGAAAACAAGGTAGCCCAGGATGCCGGAAAGTGCTGGAAAGAGGATCATGAAGATCGGAGATGCCTGGTTGGCTTGCGCCTCCATGTATTGTTGTTGTTGCTCCTCTGACCACCACTGAAAGTCATCGGGTATGGTTGCGCCCATTTGAAGTTGCTGGGTTTTGACTGGAGCGGCGATCAACACCGCCAACACCACCAGGACACTGATGAATAACAACGGCGCACGCTTGTTGGATACCTCTTCAGAACCCACCCGGGTCAATGTGGCACGGGGTTTGTAGAACAATTGAAAAAGCCATTTCAAGTAGCCCTTACGTGGTTTTTTTTCTTTGTTCTGCTTTTTTTCTCGTTTCATAGGCGACCTCAATTAACCTGTTTGAGTCCAGCTTTACTTATGACGCCTCCGGCAGTTGAAAAGTTCCAGCCAGGAGGGTTTGTGCTCCTCTTAGTTTATCGCAAATCACTAACACCAGCATTTGTGAGCCAAATGGTGCCGGTTCTACACAAGAACCGGATTGGATTCCCTATGCAAGACAGTATGGGTACCCCCTTGTGGTCACATTGGGCAGTGTTGCCCTTGGGGCTGCCTGAATTGTCAATTATCAAGACAAGACAATCATTCAATTTATTACATGAGATAAAAACAGAGGACAACAGTTGTTGTCCTCTCTGAAACTTGCAGCTTGAAAGGTTAGCGGGTAATCAGAGGCAAGTAGATTTTTACTTGGTCTGAAAAGTTTGCCGAGATGTGAGTATTGCCAGTAATGGACAATATGAGCGGGTTACTAACTCCCGAAACATCCCCACTCCAGTTTGCAAACCACCAACCCGAAATTGCAGTGGCGGTTAGCGTTACCTGATCTCCATAATAATAAAAGGGCTTTGATGGTGAGATTGTTACAGATCCTTTCCCCTCAGGAGTGACAGACACAGCCAACGAATATTCATCTCGCGTGAAGTTGGCATTGATCACCAGATTGCCATCGATCGTCACTGTTAGTGGGTTTTGTGTTCCGCTTGCATCTCCAGTCCAACTCAGGAATGAATAGCCGGGGTTGGGTGTTGCCGTAAGCGTAACCTCATCTCCGTAATGATAAGTTGGTTGGTCGGGTAAAAGACTCACATTTCCGCTGTCTGCTGGTGCAACTGAGGTGGTTATTGTCCACGCGTCAAGCCAGAAACTGGCGGTTATGTGCATATTTTTATAAATCGTCACTCTGAGCGGGTTGACCATACCGCTGGCATCCCCGCCCCACCCGTCAAATATCCAATCTGGACCATCCGAGGCAGTCAGGATGACCTCCTCTCCCCATGAATAACTCGGTTTGTCGGGATTTTTTGTGACAGTTCCACCCCCCA
>CAZYIJ010000199.1:0-2778 GCA_964647425.1 uncultured Anaerolineaceae bacterium | reverse complement strand
CAGCGATCTTGGGTGTGGCATTGGTTGTGGCAGCTAGAATGGACGATTTTCCCGCATTTGGCAACCCAACCAAACCTACATCCGCAATCAGCTTCAATTCAAGCTTGAGTGTGAATTCCTCTCCTGGTTCGCCTCGTTCGGCGGTCAGAGGCATTTGGTTGCGGCTGGAGGCAAAATGTTGATTGCCGCGACCCCCTCTTCCGCCTTTAACAACAATCAGGGTCTGATCCGGGTTTACCAGATCTCCAATCAGCTCAGCGGTTTCGTCATTGTAGACAATGGTTCCCGGGGGTACTTCAATAATCAAGTCGTCGGCTGATTTGCCGGAGCGGTTTGAAGGGCCCCCGTTCTTTCCTGCCAGGGCGGCAAATATCTGGTTGTAATGGAAGCGATTGAGCGTGTTCATAGTCGGATTGACCTTGAGGATCACATCACCTCCGCGACCGCCATCACCGCCATCAGGACCACCCTTTGGTCTATATTTTTCGCGATGCATATGCACCAATCCATCGCCACCTTTACCGGAGGCTACATTGATTACTACTGAATCTATGAACATACAAACTCATTTCTTCTAAAATTCTCTTGAATAAGTTTAACACAATCATCGCCTTGATCCAATCGCACACAAGCAAACGATTAGTCGACACTAGTCAAGACCACCCGCATAGCGGGTGGCTTGACCTGACCCTATAAGGGTCTAATACTTGCGGCACCTAAAAGTGCCGCTTTCACTTCGTTCAAGCCTGATGCACCGATTACTTAGCTACCCCTAAAGGGGTCTTCTATCTCTTTCGTTGTGATTTTATCCATCATCTGATCTTCTTTCTCCTGCTCCCTCACGTACTTCGCTATCGTCGCTTCATTCAACCCTACTGTACTTACATAGTACCCTCGCGACCAGAAATGCCGATTCCCATATTTGTACTTGAGGTTCGCATGCCTCTCAAAGATCATGAGCGCACTCTTCCCCTTCAGGTACCCCATCACACTTGAGATACTATATTTCGGCGGAATGCTTAGTAACATGTGGATATGGTCCGGCATCATGTGCCCTTCGATTATCTCCACCCCCTTGTACTTGCATAATTCCTGCATGATCTGCCCTATATCTTTCCGGATTTGATTGTAGATCACTTTTCGCCTATACTTCGGAGCGAATACGATATGGTATTTGCACATCCATTTCGTGTGCGCCAGACTGTCTGTTTTATTGGCCATACAAAACACCTTTCCTTTCTAGTTTGTGGCTTGAACACTCACATTCTATCGGAAAGGTGTTTTGGTTTGGGTCTAACCCTTTGCCCCCACCCGCATAGCGGGTGGTTTTTTGTCTCACTCGTTTCACGAGTTCGACTGCCTAAAGGCTTAATAAAGCAAGGGTCAGATAGCTCTGACCCTTGGCAATATTTTGACTAAAGATTAAATTTATTCTTCGTCTTTTATCCCGAATTTATCAACAAGAACATCAAACAAAGTCGGGAAACCAATTTCCTGAAGTTCATAGGTCACACGAACCAAAGGCTTGTTGATCTTCATGACACGGGTCAAGTCGATCGGGGTACCGCTTACAACCAAGTCAACGTCAGAAGCGTCGATGGTGGCTTCGAGGTCGCGAACCATCTTCTCGCCATACCCCATCGAAGGCAGAACGTTAGCCAAGTGGGGGAATTTTTCGAAGGTATCTTTTAGATCACCAACAGCAAATGGGCGTGGGTCAACGATTTCACTGGCGCCGTATCGTTGGGCAGCGACATAACCAAAGTCGAAGGGTAAACCACCGTGGGTGATTGTCGGACCTTCGTCGATAGCTAAAACACGTTTCCCTCGGATCTCAAAGGGATCCTCGACAAAGATGGGAGAGGCTGCATCAACAATGATCGCTTCAGGATTGGTTTCGAGCAAATTGCGGCGAACAAATTCAACCATCATTGGATCGGCGGTATCAACTTTGTTAATCACAAACACGTCGGCTTGACGAACATTCACTTCGGCAGGGTAGTAAGCCAGTTCATCACCAGCCCGATGCGGGTCAGTGACAACAATCAAAAGATCGGGTTTGTAGAAGGACATATCATTGTTTCCACCATCCCAAACGATAATGTCAGCTTCTTTTTCGGCTTCGCGCAAAATGGCTTCATAATCAACACCAGAGTAAATCACGACACCATTTTCGATGTGAGGCTCATACTCTTCGCGTTCTTCAATAGTGCACTCATGTTTTTCAAGGTCAGCGAGTTCGCCAAAGCGTTGTACAGCCTGTTTCGCCAAATCGCCATAAGGCATTGGGTGGCGGATAGCAACAACGTTGAAACCAAGTTCTTGCAGGTCAGCAACCACACGACGGCTGGTTTGGCTCTTGCCACTACCGGTACGAGTGGCACAAACAGCTACTATGGGTTTGGTTGACTCAATTTGAGTTTCTCGGGTGCCAAGCATTCGAAAATCTGCACCTAAGGCATTTACGATGGCTGCTTTTGACATAACATAATCATAGGGTACGTCGCTGTAAGCGAAACATACTTCATCAACCTGATGCTTTTCAATCAACTCAGGCAGATCTGCTTCCGCAAGAATTGGAATACCTTCTGGGTAAAGTTCACCAGCTAAAACGGCAGGATAACGGCGATCTTCGATGCCAGGGATTTGGGTTGCTGTAAAAGCAACTACCTCATACTTATCATTGCCACGATAGAAGGTATTGAAATTGTGGAAGTCACGACCAGCAGCTCCCATGATGATTGTACGAATACGACTCATAAAATTCTCCTTTTTTTT
>CAZYIJ010000198.1:0-2840 GCA_964647425.1 uncultured Anaerolineaceae bacterium | reverse complement strand
AGTTACGCAAACAATCGCCAAGCTTAAAAGGATTCATTGATCAAGTTAAGCGGGTAAAGTCGTTTGATGAATTGTTGACTGAGCTGGAGTAACTGGATTTTTTAGGTTCTGATTATCCAAATTCTTCATTTATAATCAAGGCTAACAAACTGACAGAGATGAGTATGGAAGAAAAACAAATGAACTTTGGCGCCTTGCCAACCAATCCACTGCTGATAGTAATCTCGGGACCTTCCGGGATTGGGAAAGATGCTGTAGTCGGGTTGCTGCGCAAGACTAATCAGGACACACATTTTGTAGTTACCATGAACTCCCGGGACCCCCGACCAGACGAGATCGAAGGTGTAGATTACTTTTTTGTAAGCCGGGAAGAGTTTGAAGAAAAAATCGCGAATGATGAATTAATTGAATATGCCAGAGTGTATTCAGATTACAAAGGCATACCCAAATCCCAGGTGTTGGAAGCTTTTGCCTCTGGAAAAGATGTGATCATGCGTTTGGATGTTCAGGGTGCGATGACCATTCGCCAACTTTGTCCTGATGCCATCCTGATCTTTCTGACAGCGAGCAGTCGGGATGAATGGATCAACCGCCTGCTGGAACGCCGCAGCGAATCCCCGGATGAGATTGAAGTTCGCCTGCGTGATGCTGCCAAAGAGTTCCAGATGATTGACCAATTCGATTACCTGGTAGTTAATTCTGATAAACATCTAGAACAGACCATTGCAGACATCCAGGCAATCATCAAAGCGGAACATCTAAAAACTCATCCTCGAAAAGTAGATTTATGAGCGATTTTCAAGAAAATCCGTACCAATCAGAAAATCAGGCACCGCAAACACCGCCGGCTCCTCAATTTCTAAAAGGACCAAAACGAAGCAAACCGATACTAACCTATGTATTAATTGGACTTACGGGATTGATGTACCTTGCCCAGGTGGTGGTGGAACAGGTTTACGGGTTTGACCTGCTCTTTTTTTATTTAGGAAAAATCAACGAAGCAATTTTGCTTGGTCAGTTATGGCGCTTGATTACACCGGTATTTTTGCACGCTTCCCCACTACACCTATTGGCAAATATGTACGCGCTATATATGTTGGGGCGCTCTAATGAGACTGTCAATGGGCATTTGCGTTTTAGCTTGTTGTATTTTGTCAGCGCTTTTGGCGGGAACGTTCTATCTTTCGTATTAGGTAAATACAACTCTTTGGGTGCTTCTACCGCTACATTCGGGCTCCTGACTGCGGAGGCAGTTTTTATCTGGCAAAACCGGGAATACTTTGCTAATCGCGGGCGCAACAACCTGATCAACATCGCGATGATCCTGGTTTTAAATCTTATGATTGGCTTGAGCGCCGGGAGCATGATTGATAATTGGGGACATTTGGGCGGCGCGACTGCCGGGTTGTTCTTTACTTTTATGGCAGGAACACGCTGGCAAATCGAACGGTTGAATGGAATTCCAGCTTTTGTTGACCAACGCTCAATAAAAGATACTCTGCTGGCGGTTGGGTTGGTTTTTTTGGCTTTTGCTGCCATTGCCGCCATTCCTTTTCTTAGCCGGTGAGAGGTTGTTCTAGTGGATGACTTCCTGAAAAAAGACGCTGAACTTTCTCAGAAATTGCTTGTTGCTGAAGACAAGCGCGTATTACGCGTATTTCTGGAGGCCATGAGCCATAGTTGTGATTCCTGGTATTGGTTGATTGGGCTGGTGGTGATTTGGGCAGCCACAGAGGGAACACCCCGTCAAATGGCAATTTTTACTGCCTTTGGGCTGGTTTTGTTGGCAATGGCCGTATTGGCGGCAAAATACCTGATAAAACGTCCGCGTCCTGAAGGCGAATTTGGCCAAATTTACCGAATAACTGATCCGCACTCATTTCCATCCGGACATGCAGCAAGGGCTGCGGCGATTGCCGTAATGTTCTCAACGCTGCGGAACCCATGGCTGACGTTAATTGTTTTTATCTGGATGATCCTGGTTGGTTATTCACGGGTTGCCCTGGCGCTGCATTACGTTTCCGATGTTATTGTTGGCTGGCTGATTGGATTGGTGAGTGGTTGGCTGGCAATGCTGCTTTTCCCACACTTTATCAGGCTGGTCGGAGAATATTTCCCTACGCTTTTGTAAAAAAAGAGACCTTTTAAGGTCTCTTTTTAGCTGATTTCTCTTTATGCCAAAATCAATCCGCTTTGAGCTGGGATCGTTATTCCGTTTAAAGCGTTATTCTCCACCGTATAACTACCGCTCCCAATTTGATCCTGAAGGACGGTTTGTTCATCGAATGCTCCACTCAGGTTGATTGAAATGTTTTGCGGTTGATCATCTGTATTGATGAGTACCAATACTGTCTCTTCATACTCACGCCTCAGATATCCAAGAACCAGTCCTTCTGTGTAGATGGGTTCGTAACTCCCAGTCCGTAAAACTGGCATGGAGTGACGGATCATGATCAACTCCCGCACGAAGTCATGCAGGTCCTGATTCCATTTACTCTTATCCCAGGGGAACGTTTTGCGGTTTAAGGGGTCGCGCTCACCAGTCAGACCAATTTCGTCACCATAATAGATTGTTGGAGCTCCAGGGTAAGTCATCAGGAACAGGTAAGCAAGTTTCAAACGGCGGACATCCCCTTGCACCAGGTTGAGGAAACGGGGCATGTCGTGGCTGTCGAGCAAGTTCATCTGCGCGTAGGAAAACTCTTTGGGGTACATTTCCAAAAGTTGCGTTGTTCTGGCTGCAAATTGTTGTGCATTGACTGCCTTAGGGGCTTGTAAGCCCATCATACCTTCAGCGAGTTTATGGTCGATTACATTTCCACCAAAAAATGCCAGGGTCA
>CAZYIJ010000197.1:0-2840 GCA_964647425.1 uncultured Anaerolineaceae bacterium | reverse complement strand
CCTCGTCCAGCACCATGCCAATTTCAGTCATATAACTCTCAAAAGGCTGTTTACCAAGGTCTTTCAAGAGGGCATCGCTAATTCTTTCTTCGTAATTACGAACTGCTTTCTGCAGTTTTTTCAAAGCTTCCAAACGAAACGCATAACCCCGCGTTTCTCCACTAAAATAATATTCCCGCTGTTTTTCAACGATTGTTTTGATGTCCATATTTTCTCCCGGACCGAGTATATCATTTGTAATAGTGACAATGGTGGTGGGAGACAAGTTCCGCTCGTTTCGCTCCCAGAATCATGACCCCCACGTACGCCTGGGGCTCGACTCCAGCCGCTGGATTAGATTGTTGGAATATTGGCGGAGGGAGATAAACCCCCTCCGTACGGCTGGGGCTCGACTCCAGCCGCTGGATTGGTTTGTTGGAATGTTAGCGGAGGGAGATAAACCTCTCGGTACGGCTGGGGCTAGACTCCAACTGCTGGATTAGATTGTTGGAATATTGGCGGAGGGAGATAAACCCCCTCCGTACGGCTGGGGCTCGACTCCAGCCGCTGGATTGGTTTGTTGGAATGTTAGCGGAGGGAGATAATCCTCTCGGTAAAGCAGGGGCTCGACTCCAGCCGTTGGGATTGCCTTATGGATAATTACAGAGGGAGACAAGCCCCCTCCGTACGTAGTGGACGGTTGGCATACCGTCCCACAAGGGTCATCATAGCTGGCCAAACCTACAATTTAAAAACAAGCCGCATAATCAAACGGCTTGTTTTGTGAGAAAACGAAATGATCAGGCTGCCAAGAGTGTCTTTGCCAGTTCTTCGATTGCTTCGACATCCGCACCTTTCGGCGAGGATTTGAAGGTGAGCGTCTGCTCCAGCAAGTTAATACCCTTCATCTGCTCCAATATCTCGCGCATTCTCTTGCCGCTCGAGATTGCCCAACTGCCGTTTTCGATTAGCGCGACAGTGCGGTTGGTCAGGTTGTGAGCTTTCAAATCAAGTAAAAGTGTTTCCATGTAAGGGAAGAGCTCGGCGTTGAAAGTCGCCGAGGCAAATACAAGCCGGTCATAGCGGAAGCAATCGCTCAGGATATATGAAGGATCACTTGAGGTGACGTCGTAAACTTTCACGTTCTTTTCGCCGCCATCTGCCAGTTTGTTCGCTAAAATCTCAGCGACCAAAGCAGTATTACCATAGATTGTGCCATAGGCGATCACCACACCTCGCTCTTCGGGAGTGTAAGACGCCCATTGCCTGTACTTCTCCAGAATCAGGTGCAAATCCTTACGCCAGATAGGTCCATGCAGGGTGCAAAACATGCTGATCTCCAGGTTGGCGAGTTTATCAAATAGCATGTTTACGTTTCTACCGTATTTCCCGATGATATTGGCATAATAGCGGCGTACTTCGGGAAGGTATTCTTCTTCAAACTTGTATTGGTCTGCATACATTCTTCCATCGGTCGCTCCAAAAGTGCCAAAGGCATCCGCCGAAAAGAGGATTTTGCTCGTGGTATCGTAGGTCACCATTACTTCGGGCCAGTGTACCATTGGCGCCATGAAGAAAGTGAGATTGTGTTTTCCAGTCTGGAGGATATCACCTTCTATGACTTCGAGTGTGCGCCCTTCCAAATTGACATCGTAGAACTGTTCCAGCATGGTAAAGGTCTTTTTATTGCCAACAATTGTCAGACCAGGATAACGCCGCAGCAATTCCGGGATCGGGTGACAGTGATCGGGCTCGATATGGTTGATTACCAGGTAATCCAGATTTCGACCGTTTAAAACGGCTGTCATGTTCTGCCAGAATTGTTCGATAATTGCGTTGTCTACACCATCCAACAAGACTGTCTTTTCATCCAAAAGTAAATAAGAATTGTAGGACATACCACGTGGAACTGGGTGGGCGTTCTCAAACATGGTAATACGTCGGTCATTAGCACCAACGTTGTAAAGGTTATCAGTTATTTGTCTGAAATTTTGCATCTCATCTCCTTTTCACAACCAGCCTCAATGATCGATTTTTTTCGGCTTTCAGTTGTTTTGAGTATACTTCACAACCCTGCTCATCTCCGTCTTTATACAACTTATAGAAAGGTTGTTTTTGCGGATTCTCCAGTAAGATTGTTTAAAAAAGGTCATCTGAAATTCTTCATAACTAATGTTTGACCCGAGGAACACTGCACAGCGTACGAGCTAATTGCGTGTAACGATTCGTGCTATAATAGTTGCCACAAACACGATAGCAGACCACAGGTCATCCGCCAGAGAGCAGCCATTACGCTGAAAGGCTGCCAGCGCCCGCGGAGCGCTTCAGACCCCACTCACCTGCTTCTCCAATCGGAGCGTGGTCGCGGTGATTCCCTTTAGCCGCGGACGGTCAGACTCGTTATAGTCTCCATGAGCTGCTCATCTTTGTGATGGGAAGCAGGGTGGTACCGCGAAATCAATTTCGTCCCTGCATGCAGGGATTTTTTATTTAAATGATGTTTATTGTTTACGCCGCTCTTACTACCCCCTCCGGGGAGGGGGGTAGGGGGTGGGTATTTTGCAAGAAAAAACAACAGGAGCAAAAATGATGGACCCAACCAGTATACCGATGTATAAGCCCGAAGAAATCGAGCAAAAGTGGCAAGCCCGCTGGGAAGCAGACGCTCTCTACCAGCCCGAACGCAATCCGACCAAAACCAAGCACTACGCGCTTACCATGCTGCCCTACCCTTCCGGTGACCTTCACATCGGTCACTGGTATGCCATGACGCCGCCAGATACGCGTGCCCGTTTCAAGCGAATGCAGGGCTACAACGTCTTTTTCCCCATCGGATTCGATGCTTTTGGTCTGCCGGCTGA
>CAZYIJ010000196.1:0-2840 GCA_964647425.1 uncultured Anaerolineaceae bacterium | reverse complement strand
TGGTAGGAGGAAGACAATGTCGCGTATAGGTAAATTACCCATCACCCTGCCCAAGGGTGTCGAAGTAAAAATCGATGGGAACAAGGTTCATGTCAAAGGTCCGAAAGGCGAATTGGAAGACACCTTCTCCCAACTGATTGGTATTAAATTAGAAGATGGCACGATTACTGTGACCCGTCCTAACGACGAACCCAAGGTTCGCGCCCTTCATGGCACCACCCGCGCCCTGCTGAACAACATGATCGTTGGCTGCAGCGAAGGCTTCGAGAAAGTGCTCGAGTACAAAGGCGTTGGTTACCGTGCTGAATTAAGTGGTAAGGACCTGACCTTAAACCTGGGATATTCCCACCCGATCAATGTGCCCGCGCCTGATGGCATCTCCTTTGATGTTGACGCAAAAGCACGCACGATCAAGGTAATGGGTCGTAATCGCCACCAGGTTGGTTTGATCGCTTCTGAGATCCGAAAACTACGTCCACCAGAGCATTATCATGGAACTGGTGTCCGCTATGTAGGCGAAGAAGTGAAACTCAAAGCTGGTAAAGCTGGAAAGACCGGTAAATAGAGGTAGACAATGGCTAAGAAATCAAGAAATCAAGCTAGATTACATCGTCACGCCCGTGTCCGCAAGAAGGTTTTCGGCACACCGGAACGCCCACGCATGAATGTCTTTCGCAGTATCAGCGATATCTATGTTCAGATAATCGATGATCACAGCGGCAACACGCTTGTGTCTGCTTCCAGCATCGACGCAGCCCTGCGAGACTCGCTTTCGGGCAAGTCTAAAGTGGAACAAGCCCTGCTGGTTGGCGAAGAAATTGCCAAACGTGCAAAAGCTAAAGGCATATCCGCGGTTGTTTTTGACCGTGGCGGCTACATCTATACCGGTCGCGTAAAATCGTTGGCCGAAGGTGCCCGCAAAGGTGGGCTGGAGTTCTAAAAGAGGATATTATGGATGATTTTCAAGCATTAGAACCACAATTTGATGAACGCGTAATTGATATCGCTCGCGTTGCCAAAGTTGTCAAAGGCGGTCGTCGTTTCTCTTTTAGAGTGACCATCGTTGTTGGTGACAATAACGGTACCGTAGGTTTAGGCACCGGAAAAGCTGGTGCTGTACCGGACGCGATGCGCAAAGCAACCGAACGTGCTCACAAAAACATGCACAAGGTCAGTTTAATGGGCACCACCATCGCTCACGAAGTGTTTGGCTCTCAGAGCGGTGCCAAAGTTATGCTCAAACCTGCCTCCCCCGGTACTGGCGTTATCGCAGCTGGTGGTGTGCGTGCCGTTTGTGAAGCCGCTGGTATTAAAGACATTCTGACCAAATCATTGGGCAGTGCAAACATGCTCAATATTGTTCAGGCTACTTTCGACGCTCTTTCTCAATTGAAATCGCCCGAAAGAGTTGCAGCCGAACGCGGTAAGGATGTAGAAGATGTGACTCCCTATTGGGAACGGAGGAAGAATGGCTAAGAAACAAGCAGTCAAAATTCTCCGCATAAAGCAAGTCAAGAGCGGTATTGGTTATACCGTCCGGACAAAAAATACACTCAAAGCCCTGGGTTTTCGTAAGGTTGGTGATGTTGTTGAACACCAGGAAAACGATGCCCTGTTAGGTATGCTGGACAAGGTCTCCCACCTGGTTGAGATCGAAACAGTGGATGAGGAGAAGTAAGCATGCAATTACATGATCTTAAACCCAACGAGGGTAGTAAGAAAAATCGCAAGCGTGTTGGTCGTGGTATGAGTAGCGGTCACGGTAAGACCGCTGGTCGTGGTACCAAGGGTCAAAACTCCCGCAGCGGAGGCGGTGTGCGCCTCTATCACGAAGGCGGCAACTTGCCTTTCTATCGCAAACTGCCCTTCCTGCGTGGTGAGGGATTCACTCCACGCAACCGTGTTCGTTATGCCGAAGTCAACCTGGATTCCTTACAGGATTTCAAGGCTGGCAGCGAAGTGACACCAGAATCCTTGAAGGAAGCCGGTCTGTTAAAAGGAAAAGGCTTACCGATCAAGATTTTGGGACGCGGTGATATTAAAGTTGCCTTGAAAGTCAAGGCTCATAAGGTAACCGAGGGTGCTCGCCAGAAGATCGAAGAGGCTGGTGGAAGTATCGAAACTATCGAGATCTCGTAGTTAGAGGAGTTGACTTAATGAAACGATCATCCTGGCGCTTTTTATGGAAATCAGAGGATATCCGCAACAAATTGTTGATATCCCTGCTTTTGCTGGCTATTTACAGACTGGCAGCTAATATTCCGGTGCCCGGAATTGACCGCGCTGCTGTCGCTGGGCTTTCTCAGATGACAGGTGCCGGCAGAAACCTGGTCAACTTGCTTGACCTGCTCTCTGGTGGTGCGGTTTCGCAGTTCTCAATTCTGGCTATGGGCGTCTACCCATACATTACTGCCCAGATTATCCTGCAGTTGCTCACACCGGTAATTCCGGCGCTTGAACGCAAGATGAAGGATGACCCGCGAGAAGGTCGTATCTGGATGGAAAAATGGACTGTTATCCTGACCATCCCGATGGCTCTTCTTTCTGCTTTTGGTCAGATCAACATCTTTAACCAGATGCTGCAAGGCAGTTCCATCATCTCAAATTGGGGATTTTCTGGTGCCAACCTTTTGCCGACCATTACAGCGATCATCACCATGATTGCCGGTACCATGTTCGGTATCTGGATCGGTCAGCTCATTTCTGAGTTTGGCTTGCGCAACCAAGGGCTCTCATTGATCATTTTCTCTGGTATTGTTTCCAGATTCCCGGTCTCAATTGCCCGAATGGTCGCTGCAAATGAAGCCTGGTGGGTTTTCCTGGTGGTCCTGGTGGTCTTT
>CAZYIJ010000195.1:0-2877 GCA_964647425.1 uncultured Anaerolineaceae bacterium | reverse complement strand
TAATTAGGACATTTCTATTTTGCTACTTTAGGACATTATCATGTTGCTCTTACAGACTTCGGAAAATCAGAATGTACATTTCAATCTTGGGTTACACTGTATGAATGCCAAAATTCATCCGAAATTACATTGCCGGCGGCACCTACTTCTTCACCCTGGTTACATCGGACAGAATAAAATTTTTCACAGATGAGAGATACATCGAGAGTTTCCTTTCTGCACTTTCTACCATCCAAAAATATCATCATTTTGATCTGATTGCCTATTGCGTTTTGCCGGATCACATTCATCTCATTTTGACCCTTGCAGAAGATGACAAAGATTTTTCATCAAGGATTAAAGAAATAAAGAAAATGACCACAAAGGAATCACGGGAATTTAGCGGAGACCGCAATTTGATAATTTGGCAGAAGCGTTTCTGGGAACATACGATCAGAGACCAGGAAGATTTTCAAAATTGCTTTGACTATATCCATTACAACCCAATCAAACATGGATATTCTGACACATATGATTGGTTATGGTCCAGTTATTGGAGTTATTATTGTGAAGGAGAGAATAATGCTCCTGAAATCGATCCAAAAAAATTCCAAAACAGTATGAATTCGTTCGGGGAGTGAAAAGAATAACGCCAGGAATAATTACATTCTTGACGTCAGGTTGAAAAGCGCAACCTGACCTACGAAAGAACAAAAGAGCCAGACTGGGGAGAACAGTCCGGTTATCGCTTTAGCCTTTCTTATAACTATCGAGAAGTGATATTCTCATAAGTAATTTTATTTCGTATAATACCTTCTTGTGAGCCCCATGCCCTGCTCTCCTTTTATAGAAAATAAGAAAACGTGAGAATAAAAAAGGGTGGTTGTTTTTCAACCACCCTTTCTGTCTATCAATTAACCAACCTACGCACCAACCATCATCGCGGCGACGTCGGTTTCGACAGTGTCGATCGGTTTCAGGTCAAAGGCTTCCACCAGCACATTGACTACATTCGGCGTAACAAATGCTGGCAGTGTCGGTCCAAGGCGGATCTTTTTGACTCCCAATGAAAGCAGCGCCAGCAAAACGATCACGGCTTTCTGCTCATACCAGGCGATATCAAACGACAGCGGCAAATCGTTGACGCTGCAGTTGAAAGCCCCAGCCAATGCCTGGGCAATCACGATCAGCGAATAGCTGTCGTTGCACTGCCCGGCGTCCAGAACGCGCGGGATTCCGCCAATCTCACCCAAACCAAGCTTGTTGTAGCGGTATTTCGCGCACCCGGCGGTCAGGATGATCGTGTCTTCCGGAAGCGCCAAAGCAACATCCGTGAAATATTGGCGGTTCTTTTGGCGACCATCACAGCCACCCATGACCACGAAGCGCGAAATCGCTCCGGCTTTGACGGCTTCAATCACCTTGTCAGCCACGCTGAGAACAGTATTATGGGCAAAGCCGATCGGGATCGTGCCGCTTTCCAATTCCTGTGGTTCAGGGAGGGTTTTGGCGAGGGCGATGATCCCGGAAAAGTCTTTATGCCCACCTGGCTGGCGGTCCGCGATGTGTGGAACATCCGGATAACCGGTCATGCCAGTTGTAAAAATGCGGTCTTTGTAAGCATCCTTGACCGGCACAATACAGTTGGTGGTCATCAAAATTGGACCGTTAAAGGAGGCAAATTCTTTATCTTGTTTCCACCAGGAACCACCGTAATTGCCGACCAGGTGTTTGAATTTTTTCAAGCCGGGATAGGCATTGGTCGGCAGCATTTCGCCGTGAGTGTAGATATTGACACCGGTTCCTTCGCTTTGCTGAAGCAGCTCTTCCAGATCTACCAAATCATGACCGCTGACCAAAATACCTGGTCCAGGCACCACGCCCAGGTTGACCTGGGTTGGTTCAGGGTTGCCGTAGCGGGAGGTGTTGGATGAATCCAACAGTGCCATTGCTTTGATGCCAAATTCACCAGTTTTGAGGACCATGGCGAGCAGTTCTTCGACACCCAATTTGTTGTTTGTGGTGGCTTCCAGTGCTTCCTGCATAAAAGCCAAAACGCTTTCGTCGCGCCCACCCACCAGGTAAGCGTGGTCAGCATAAGCAGCCATGCCCTTGAGACCGTAGATAATCAATTCGCGCAAGGAGCGCACATCCGGGTCGAGATCAGGATCGCCCATTACACCAACGGTGCGGGCTTTAGCAAGCAGAGTCTCGATTTCGTAATTTTCAGGATGCCAGCCAGCCCAATCTGGTCCGCCGCCGGTGCAGTTGGAGCTGTGTAGTTCGTTACAGCGGGTTTGGGCGCGCGCGCGCAGGTTATCACGCAGCTCGATGGCTTTCTTGATCAGTTCAACGAAACGATCGGTGTCAAAGTTGGCATTAGTGATGGTGGCAAAGAGCGCCTGGGCAACAAAAAGATCAGTTTCGTCGTCTTGAACGCCCATGGGACGAGCTCGGGTGCCCCAGAAAGAGATACCTTTCAGCAAGTAAATCAAAAGGTCTTGTAAGTTAGCTACATCAGCCGTTTTTCCACACATACCTTTGGGGGTATTGCACCCCGTGTTGCGCATGGCTTCCTGGCATTGATAACAAAACATTTCATTCATAAATTGCTCCTTTAGTGCGGTTTTAAAGAAATCTAATTTTACACGCTCTTTCCCAAAAGTGATTGTTATCACGAAATTAGGGGGTAATTCTATCCATGCAAGATGAGAGCACGTGTTGTTTGCAGTTGGATATTATAAAGCCTAACTGCCAATTACTCTTTATTAAAAGAAGAGAGGTTTTTTGGTCGATGCCTGATTTGTTATCCTGATTTGTCATCCTGAACGAAGTGAAGGATCTTATTGCGCCTTTAGGCAGTTGAGAACGCGGAGCGTTCGAGACAGAAAACCACCC
>CAZYIJ010000194.1:0-2902 GCA_964647425.1 uncultured Anaerolineaceae bacterium | reverse complement strand
ACTGGGGAAGGGGGACCACATAGTGGTGGATGAGGTAAGAATAATACCCTCCATCTTACCGGCGTTCCCGCTAAACTTGATCGTGCCGGCGTCCCCGCCGAGCACGGAGTTTTTGAAAAACCATCCAATTCTCTCGAACCTGTCAATTCCGGTTGACTCAAGACCTTAAACATCCTATAATAAAAGTACTATGCAGGAGTTAGCTTGATACGCGTCACCTGTGCGCAAACGGAGTTCGCAACTAAGACACTCGCCGCTTATTCGTGGCGCGTGTTTTTGTTTATTAAATGAGAAACGGAGCCTCTATACCATGGACAGTGGATTAATCGGTAAGATCGAGAAGGCTAAACGCTATGCGGAAGAACGCGACCGCATCCAATTTATTAATTTCGAAGCAAAATTTAAAGGTGAAAATAACGACCACATCGTCACTTATAACGACGGACAGTGGAGTTGTACTTGTAATTACTTCCAGGCGCATGGCATTTGTGCCCACACCATGGGGCTGGAATTTATCCTTGAGGACATGATTACCCCTCACGAAAGCGTTTCTCTATAACTTTTTTAGAAACACTTCCACAATTCATATGGTTTTTTGAGCTCTCAGATACCGCTCTCTGGGCAGCAATTTTGAAATTTGGTCTGAGACACAATCTGCCCGGATTGCCAAGTGGAATTTTGGGTTCTTATCCTAAAGTTCAAACCCGGTTTGACTAAGTTACCTTCCAAAAAGCAACAAAGTCCGATTACAGCCTCACACATTCGGTCTTGTTTGCCTTGCCTTAAGGTATAATCACAGCAGGGATCAATACACGAAATCATGCCTATTCTCAAGCCTCATGCCTTCGAATTTTTCAGTCACAGCGCCGAACAAACGCTGCGCGTTGGTGTTCGCTTGGGAAATTTCTTGCAAACCGGTGATGTAGTTTGCCTGGAAGGCGATCTCGGTTCCGGCAAGACCACCCTGGTTCGCGGCATAGTTCAGGGTTGGGGTTCCGCTGATAGAGTGACCAGCCCAACCTATGTCATCATGAACGAATATCGTCACCCAACTGGTTTAACTTTTTATCACTCCGATGCCTACCGCCTTACCCCTGATCAACCGCTCGACAGTGCCATCCTGGAAGTTGACCAAGCCCTTTCCAACGGCGTCCTTGTAATGGAATGGGCAGAACGCATGAAATCCAGCTTGCCTGAAGAGAACCTCTGGATTGAGATGGCTTGGATCAACCCGGAACAGCGCCATCTTGTTTTCACGCCCAATGGTAAACGTTATGAACAACTGCTGAAAAAGCTTCAGAAAGCTTTGTTTGGAGCCTGATATGTTAGTAGCAATCGACACTTCCACACAAATGATCGGTATCGCGCTCTATGACGGCGTCCAGATTTTGGCGGAGCACAATTGGCGCAGCCAAAATTATCACACCATCGAATTGGTTCCCGCTATCGCAGACATGCTGGCAAAATGCCAGGTAAAGCCCTCCCAATTGACTGGTGTAGGCGTTGCTCTTGGTCCAGGCTCGTTCACCGGTCTTCGCATTGGTCTCAGCGCGGCAAAAGGGCTTGCGCTTGGGCAGAACATCCCCATTGCTGGGGTGCCTTCACTCGAAGTACTGGTTGCCTCGCAGCCAGGTTTGCGCCGCCCAATGATTGCAATGGTCAAGGTTGGGCGCGGTCGTTATGCCTGGGCACGCTTCCGCTATACCAGACCCACTTGGGGTCAGATCACTGAAACCAACGTTGATGACATCAAAACCATCGCCTCGACCATCACATCACCTGTCTATGTGGTCGGTGAAATGGGCGCTGAAGAGCGCCAGATCATGGGGCGAAAATGGAAAACCTCTCAGCTCGCTCCAGCCTCTTTCTGCGTTCGCAGAGCCTCGGTTCTGGCAGAACTCGCCTGGAACAAGTTACAGGATGGTCACGCGGACGATATCGTCAGCCTTTCACCAATTTACGTGCACACCCTCAGCAACGTACCAGATTAAAAGCTCCCATGGACCACTCATTTACAATCCGACCAATGCGGCGGGAAGATTTGCCAATGGTCAGCCTGTTGGACCAGCTCAGTTTCACCGAACCCTGGCCTTCCAACACCTTTGCCTACGAGTTAACCACAAATTACAGCATCTGCCAGGTTGCTGTTGATCTGTCCGGAGAAATCCTCGGCGCTATTATCGTCTGGTTGGTAGTTGATGAAGCTCACGTTGCTACCATCGCTGTCCATCCCGACCACCGTCAAAAAGGAATTGGGGCTGCTCTTTTAGCCAACGCTCTCTTAATCGCCGCTTATCGCGGGGCTGTCACCTCACTCCTGGAAGTGCGGGTCAGCAACCAGCCAGCGCTCAAGCTCTACGAGCGCTTCGGTTATCATATTGTTGGCGTTCGCAAAAATTACTACCAGGATAACCATGAAGACGCCCTCTTGCTGACCCTTCCCAGCCTGGACAAAGACCAATTAAGCAACTTTCTACCACCAAATTGCGTTTAGACGGTCAGGATGCGGTAAAATCTTAGTGAGTGTTTTCTATGACTGCAGACCAAAGATTACAAGAAATTCGTCAGGAAATCAGCACCTGTCAACTTTGCCAACTGGCAAAAGGAAGGTTAAATGCCGTACCCGGAGAAGGACCTTCAAAAGTCGACATCATGTTCATCGGTGAAGCCCCTGGTTTCCACGAAAATCGACAGGGAAAGCCTTTTGTTGGGCAAGCCGGGCAATTTTTAGACGAATTACTTCAGGCTGCCGGGGTCAACCGTGATCAGGTCTACATCACCAACGTAGTTAAATGCCGCCCGCCCAACAATCGCGATCCCTTACCCGAAGAACTAAAGGCCTGTCAGCGCTATCTTGATGAGCAAATCACCCTGCTTGACCCGCAAGTCATTGTTACGCTGG
>CAZYIJ010000193.1:0-2961 GCA_964647425.1 uncultured Anaerolineaceae bacterium | reverse complement strand
TGCCTTCCATTTCTTCAGCAAATTTCCTTGCGTTTCCATTTTTACCGGAATAATACACGTGTACAATGACGCTCATAATTTTTTCCTTCAAGCAATTTTACTTTAGGTTTAAGCTTTAAATAATTAGCTGATTGTCTATCAACAAAGCGTCAGTATCGATATTGCCGTTTCCGCAAAAGTCGTTTACAGGCTTATTAGTGTTTGGCTTTTTGAGAAAATAAGTCGTGCATTTACTCTTTAGTTTGGAAAAAAAACTTGCCTGGAAATTTAACCTTTGGAGGTAAAAACGCGAATTTATCGATAGATGTGCGAATAATTCCTGGCAGTCATATCTGGCAATCTTTTAGACAGGCCCGAGTCAAAACAGCATCTGCCGAATTTCTTCCATGGCTTTTTCTTCGACGTCCTTATCATTGCATTTTTCAACAAAGAAACGATTGTCTGAAAAATAGGCATAGCGAAGGTACATGTCCTGGGAATAAAGTGTCTCAAAAAGCCTTACATTCTCATATGCTTTGGTAAATAACCTGTCTGAATAAACATCTGCAAGGTAGGGAACCGCAGTATACATCCTGATTTCCACCCTTGGATCAAAGAATGCAAGCAACATCGGGAAAGTGCCATAGCAACCTGATTCGACAACGACGATCCTCTTTTCCCGGATCTTACTTAACAAATTTTTTACCGCCGCCGTAACGACAGGATATTTCTCGAGATTCTTTCTGATCCGCGGAAACGAAAAGTCACACAATTCGCGAAATGTTCTCACATTTTCTTCTTCCAGGGCTTCCAGCAGAGGGTCGCGGATGACCTCATCTACGTCTTCTTGCCCCGTTAGCTTTTCCAGCATTTTCCTTCCCATCAGCCAGGGATAAATGCGATTTCTGCCTTTGGCTGAGAAGTAGATGTACGGAAGTAAGGTGTCTCGCAAAAGGAAAACATACGCAGTGTCCTCATCGTAGCCTACCCACTCACAAAAGTTGATCAGTTCTTCAATAAATGGATGCAGATCCTTTATTGGTTGAGGTTGAACTTCTTTGCCGATGCTTTTTAGCATCGTTTCCAAATCAAACCTTTCATCAGAATAAGTCAGGTTATTTGCATCCACAATCCTTGGGGTTATTTCAAACGGCGCTACGTGATTATCTGCCAGGTAACGGCGAAGTCTGGTAATACCAGAAAATTTTTCTTCCAACTGGTCACATAAGTAAAAATATCCTTCATCTTTAAGATCGTCCAGCATTTTCAGCAGTTGTTTTGCTTTATAGAGCTGTTCGTCAGTGACCGGAGAGGATTCAAAATTCTGTAAGTTTTTTTGGTAATATGTCAGGCTAAATGAAATAAAGCCCATTGCTACCTCACCAAATTTATTTCCGGGTCCTCACTTCCACTAATCTGTGCGGGGAGGTTTCGGAACATGTCGATGGTACTAATTTTTAACACAAAATCTGTTCCAGAGTCGAGCTAATAGAAGGCTATCTTCTGAAACACTATGTCGTGGATCTTCAAGTCACGTTCAAAATCAAAAAGTCCTTCATTCAACAAAAAATAACCGCGCAATGCATCTGTAACATCACAGGGTTCATCAACTAGGAGAACTTCAGTGAGAAAGCTTTGCCATTCCCCGACAGGCATTTCATAGTGGAAATCATTGTCAATTTCAAAGTCTACAGTCACGCCCATTTCGTTGCCCGCCTGATCGTGCCATGTGCGGTAAAAAACAAAATCAGACACTTCAATTGGTTCGCCGCTGGAATATCCTTGCGCTAGCCACGCATCGCTGTACATTTTTCCTCCTGTCAGACTCTGTCTAAAGTCATTTTACCGCACGCGTGAGTCGAACCAGCGGGCTCATGCTTTTAAGACCGGTTTTTACTTGTTTTATTTGCCAAAAATGGCGGATGATCATTGTGACTAAACATTGTCCATAACCACTTTTTGGTAATGGATCCAAGAAGGGACAGCGTTTAGCCTTCGTCCCTCTTTTCGCAGCACTTAACCTGGTTTTTATACAGCGTGTTCACTTCTGGGTTTTTATCCCCAAAGGTTTCCAGAATTTCATCCAAAATTACTTTTCTGTCCAGGCCTTGCTGCTCCATTTTCTTGATCTGTTTATAGACGCCAAAAACGGTTGAGGGACCTATTTCGGAAGAAAAGTGACCGATACCTTGATTCCAGGCAAACAATGAGAAAAGCTCATCCAATTCTTCAACCGTAACCCCCAGCGAGTAAGCTTTGATGAGTTCTCTGGTTGCTTGTCTAAATCGGGAAGCGCCGATGGCGTTGCTCATTGAGAGCAGGAGCTTGGCTTTCAGGTCGAGGGCTGAATCTTTTTTATCCCAGATGAGTTCCCAGAAATCAACGACCGTTCCCGCAAGCACGTCGTCAATGGCTTTGTAATTCACGATGGCGGTCGGTTTGAAGGGCATGTCCGCGCCGCTCTCGAAGGTAAGAGTTTCCATCTCAGTCCGGTAAAAATAGACTCGGAACTCATGCTCTGAGATTTTTTCAGTCAAATGCTCAAATCCCAGATCTGCCAGGGCTGAATACAGGGGCTTTGGTTCAAAGCTCTGGATCACGCAGATCCCGTTGTTGAGATTTACCTGCTGCGCCTTATGCAAAATCATCGGCAAGAAATTTGTGGTCAAATTTCTGACATCAACGACAGGAAATGATGTTTTTTGCTTTTCCCAGTGTTTTTCCATGTGTTTATCATCCTAAAAATTATTGGAGCGGTTGCCATTACGGCGACCAACTCCGGGGTTTCATTATATATCCTAATTCAGGGATGGGCTGTAAAATCAATCAGGTTGAGGCTTTTTAAAGAGTTTTTTTGTATATCCCCCAGGAGAATATTTTGTTCCTTCTACTTATTCACTTTTGAAAGCAACGCCACGCACTCAACGTGTGTTTGCGCTAGCATAAGAGGACGCAGAAAAGTCCTCGGTTTGTGATGAAGAT
>CAZYIJ010000192.1:0-2971 GCA_964647425.1 uncultured Anaerolineaceae bacterium | reverse complement strand
CCAGGGAGGGTTTGCTCGTCTCTAGTTTTGCTTGCTCTCCAGAAACCGCTGATCTTGAGTTTGGATTTACTCTATCCCATTGCATGGAAAAGGGAAACAACCTCGCCTTTCATTTGATGCAATCTTTCAAGCCTGGTGAGACGGATGCAAAAACGGCTCACCAAATCGGAGACGAGCTGGCTATTGAATTGCTCAAATGGAAGTATGAGTACGTTCTCAGCACTCATGTTGATAAGGGACACATCCATAATCATTTAATCTTCTGTGCAGCCAACTTTGAAGATTATCGTAAATTTGTTTCCAACCGAAAGTCCTATTATCAAATCCGATATATCAGTGACCGCCTTTGTGAACAGTATGGTTTGTCGGTTGTCATTCCTGGTGAGGAAAGAGGCAAGAGTTATAAAGAATACCTTGCCCATAAAGCAGGATCAAGTTGGAAAGCCAATTTGAGGCTCGCTGTCAACCAGGCTGTCAGAAGTAGCAGGTCGTTTGAAGAATTCCTGATCAGAATGCATCTGGCAGGATACGAAATTAGGCAAGGGAAGTACCTTGCCTTTCGCGCAGAAGGGCAACAGCGTTACACAAACTCAAAGGCCTTGGGAATTGGGTTTACCCAGGAACGTATTACAGAAAAGATAAACAGAAATACAGACAAACACATTATTTTGAGGCCAGAACGGGAACTACAACTTCTAATCGACATAGATAACTCAATCAAAGCTATGCAAAACCCGAGATATGCACAAGCTCTCAGAGTTCAAAACCTTAAGAGGGCTGGTAGGACTTTGAACTATCTGACCGAACTAGGAATTGACAGCTACTCTAAGCTTAATAAGAGGCACTCGGAAATCAGGGATGCCTTTAACCAAACCAAAGCAGAAATTAAGAATCTCGAAAATAAAATAGCTGAACTGTCAACTATTGTGAAACAACTGAGCGTCTTGTCGAAAGCATCATCTATGGGTGCGCAGAGAGATGCTTCAAAGATTAACTATCAAATCTTGGCTGACACCGCCTCAAGGTCCCTTTCAGAAAAAGGAATTAACCCCCCTTATCCCTCAACAGAAATGTTGTTAAATGAAGTCAAGAATATGGAAGTAGAAAAAGAGACGCTTTACCAAAGTTATTATCAATTAAAGCGAGATTGGAGACAAAGTGAAACCATGAGAAAAAACATTGAACAGCTCATTCGTCCAGGAGAAAGCCTTAGTTTGGAGAAGGAAGAAGGTCATTTTTCTTGAACACAAAACTCTGGTTCCATCCAGAAGCAACTTGTCTATGGTACTTATGAAGAATGATAAACTATTAACAATGCTGATACAGCGAAGGAGTATTTATTTTGTATCCGGAGAAAGAAAGTTCCAAGGTTGAATTAAAGAGAGAATTGACTGATTCCTTTCTGAAAACTGTTAGCGCTTTTGCCAATTATGGTGGGGGAAAGATTGTCTTTGGCGTCTCAGAAAACGGCAGTGTTGTTGGCATTGTTGACCCAGAAAAAACACGTCTTCAGCTTGAGAACAAGATTAATGACAGCATTTCTCCAAGACCAGAGTTTGTTCTCAACACGAGAAGCTTTGAGGAAAAACAAATCGTGGAATTAACGGTGAGCAAAGGAAAGAACGCACCCTATCTTTACAATGGTAGAACGTATAAAAGAAGTGATACGTCTTCCACGCCTTTGGATTCAAATGAGTTACGTAAACTTTCTCTGGATAGCAGTAGCATGACTTTTGACCAATTACCATCTCATGAAGAAGAATTGAGCTTCAAAGTACTAGAACGTTGGTTACAAGAAACGGTTGGTCTCAAGAAACTTGCCAATGATTCATTGCGCACCCTTGGCTTGATGAAAGACGATCAATACTTGCGCTCAGCTGAATTATTGGCTGACACTAATCAAAACGCTCAATCTGCAACGATAATTGTGAGATTTGGTAAAACCATTTCTGAGTTTATGGACCGTGCGGATCTGACCTACCAATCCTTGCTTTCTCAATACCAAGGCGCAATGGAAATGTTTGATAAATGGTATCAGTCCTATGAGGCTGTGGATGGCTTTTTACGTGTGCCACGAATTCAAATCCCCAGAGATGCCTATCGTGAAGCCGTCGCCAATGCACTAATTCATCGGCGTTATGACCAAGGTGGTGCAGTTCAAGTCGCGATGTACGAGGACAGAGTTGAAGTTACATCTCCTGGTGGTTTGCCAGAAGGGGTTAGTGAAACCGCATATCTCTACAGCCAGATATCTATTCCAAGAAACCTAATTCTCGCTGAAGTTTTTCACCGTCTGCACTTAATTGAAAAGTTTGGAACCGGCATCGACCGCATCCGAAAAGAGTACGAGCCATATGCCTCAAAGCCTCACTTCGAAGTTTCTGATGTGCTTATTAGGATTGTCTTGCCTGTCATTGATTATAAAAAACGGCCTGAAGAAATTTCTTTGGAAGAAAAGATTTTACTGCTAATAGCTCAAGAGGGGTCCGTATCCAGGGCTGAGGTTGAGCAATCTACTGGATATGGAAAGACAAGAGTTTATCAGATTCTCACCTCGATGATTCAAGCTGGAAAAATTATACAGTCAGGAAAAGGCCCACAAACAAGATATCAGATAAACTCCTAATGTTTTTTAATTAAGGCTATCGTTCACTTTTACGCCTAAAGTGAACGATAAAGTGAACGATAGCAATCTTATCCATTTTTCGGTAATTCCCCGCAACTAAACCGAACCGAATTGGAGGAAATCACTGGTTACAAAAAGCCCCGTCTTTAGATGTTTTAGGATCCTTGTGGAAAATGGAAAGTCCTCCAACAATGATTTACGGAATCAAACTATCTCCCTTTCCACACAATTCTGCTTCTCATTCTGATTGTTGTTTGCTTCAGGCTTTGCTAATCGCAACCTCTCCCGAATGGATTGTTTTTCTGCAACACCATCCCTTTTGTCTAAATGGTGGGTCACTTGCAC
>CAZYIJ010000191.1:0-3000 GCA_964647425.1 uncultured Anaerolineaceae bacterium | reverse complement strand
AGCTGGTAGCAGGTATTTGTACCGAAATTCTATGCTCAGTTGTGCAATTTTACGCACCAGGCAGGGATGGTGGCAGAGACGCATATTATAACGGCTATTCAGATCTGTTTAAGAAGGAAGGAAAACACGTTATTCAAGCCAAGCACACCAACAACCCTGTGGCAAGTTTTTCGGATGGGGATTTTTGGGGGAACCAAAGCTCAATAATCCGAGAAGAAATTCCTAAGATCAAAGTACTGGTTGAACAACAAAGGCTGGATTTTTACATGCTGTTCAGCAATCGTAAATTGACCTCTCAGGTCGCATACGAGATTACAGAATTGATAGCGAAAGAGACAGGTTTGCCAGAGTCCTCGATTATACTCTATGGTATTGAGATGATCCAAGAATTTCTCAAGGATAACGTTGATCTCCCTCGAAAGTATAATATTGACTTTTTTTATTCACCATTAATGTTTGTGCCCGATGAACTGGCGCAGATCATTCAAGGGTTTTCAAAGGTTTTACCGACATTGAAGAGCTTAGGTAAGAACGATTCCTTGTTATATATAGAGTTACCACAGAAAAACCTCCTAAATGATCTTAGCGAAGATTATTTCAAATACATACAAGAAACAGCCTTTAGTGTTTTTGGCAGTATAGACCAATACCTAAATGACCCGATAAATGATGAGTATCGCTCTATGTATCTTGAATCCACGGATCATTTACAGCAAAAGGTTCTATCTGAGCTAGCGAAAGGCATGCGCATGGATGTGATACTTACAGCTATCTATGAGAATCTTCTACATGGAGATAGCTATTTGGGTAAAAACAAGAAACTAACTCGCTCTTTTCTATACTATATGTATTGCGCCTGCGATATAGGGAAAAAACTATGATCAAACCAGGTAAGCACTTCTCGTATAATAGGTCGGCTCTTTATTTGTCGGGCTGTCTATTAGACATTCTTAGAAAAGAACGGGTGATTAGTTTTTCAAATCTGGTAAAAAAGCTTAGCGATAAGGAAAGCATCTCTCAACAAATCAACGAAGTAAACTCGAACCTGCTCCCCGCAATTGATATCCTTTATCTACTCGGAGCAATTGAATATTATACGCAGAACGATAGCTTTGTATACTTGGACTCAAAATGCAGATAAGCAAGTTGTACTCGAACCTCAAAGACAAGTTCCATGATATTGTCTTCAACATTGATGGCTTAAACATCGTGTATGCTGAAATCACGGACCCCGAGAATTATAATAAAGACACCCATAATCTTGGTAAGTCTACTCTCATTGAGCTAATAGATTTCATGCTCCTTAAGAAGCGGTCTAAGGAATCATTCCTGTTTAAACACTCTAATTTATTCAAGGATTTTGAGTTCTTTCTGGAATTGAGTCTATCCGGAGGAGCTAAATATCTAACAATAAAGCGATCCGTGAAATCGAATACCAAGATATCTCTCTTGCTGCATGAAGAAAGACAGCAGGATTTTAGCGCAGAAGTCATGGATATCTGGACACATTCAGATGTACCTCTGGCTAAGGCTAAAGCACTACTCGACGCATATCTCTCATTTGAACCTATTAAACCGTGGACATTTCGAGTCGGACTTCCCTATTTTCTCCGCTCCCAATATGATTACCAAGATGTCTTTCAATTGAATAGGTTCAAAGGACAACACAAGGACTGGAAACCCTACTTATTCCAAATACTGGGCTTTGATGGGAATCTAATGAAAAGGACTTATGATATCGACGATGAAGTAAGTGAAGTTGAATCCCAAATTCGGATAGTGAGAAGAGAATTTCCTGGCTCAATAGACTCGATTGATAAGCTGAATGGCAAAATCTTACTTGTTGACAATGAGATCAGAGATCTTGAGACTTCGCTGGATACGCTTAGTTTCAAGGAGATTGACGATAGAATCACTGACGATCTTGTATCGAAGATTGAAACCTCCGTTTCAGCCTTGAATGAGATTAGATACTCCTTGAGCCTGGAAGCTGAAACCATAAAAAATCAGTTGAGTCTTGATTGCGTGGAGGATATCCAAAAAACTAGAAAGATATTCGAAGAGGCATCATTCTATTTTAGCGAACAGCTACTTAAGGACTACAACAGCCTAATTGATTTCAATCGTAGAATAACGATCGATAGAAAGAAGTTCTTAACGATCAGATTGCACCAGATTATGGATGAGCTCATCGAAGTCGACAAAGACCTTTCAAAGTACAATGAAGAAAGACAGAGAGCATTATCCATTCTGATGGAAACAAAAACTGGCCGCAGGTTTAGGGACTATCAGAAATCATTGGTTAACCTAAAAACACAACGAGAACTACTTGAAAAAATGAAGGATATTACCGAGAAGTTGGAGTTTTTAGAGAATCAAATCAAGGAGCTTCAGCGGGAAAGAAACATTGCAACTGTTAACATTGAAAATGAGATAAAAAGAGGCAACAACACATATAACAACATTCGTACGGCTTTCTCGAAATCAGTTAAGGAAGTGTTGGGTGAGGAAGCGATAATCTCAATAACTCCGAATAAAGCGAATAATTTCGAGTTTGAAGCGGAAATTGTTAATACTGGGAAAATCACTAGCCAAAGCAAGGGAACATCATATAAACAAGTCTTATGTGCTATGTTCGATTTATCCATACTGAAAGTATATGCCGATAAGCCGTTCTTTAAGTTTGTTTATCATGATGGCATTTTAGAAGGTTTGGATGATAGGAAGAAAATCCAATTGCTGAACCATGCGCGCAAGGTATGTCAAAACTACAATCTGCAGTACATTCTTTCGGTCATCGACTCTGACTGGCCTATGGAGCTGCCTAACAGTAAATATCCATTGATTGATGGGGAGATAATCGTTAATCTCAGCGACATTGGCTCTACTGGCAGATTGTTTAAAATCGATGTTTTTTAATAATTAGCAGTATATATCTCCAGTAAAAAAGCCCGGGGTGCCCCGGGCTTTTTCAATTGGTTGTTAGGTACTATTTCATAA
>CAZYIJ010000190.1:0-3011 GCA_964647425.1 uncultured Anaerolineaceae bacterium | reverse complement strand
AGCGTGTTGGATTATGGCACCAAAATCGCTGAAGGCAACGCGGCTGAGATTCAGGCCAATCCCAAAGTTATTGAAGCTTACCTGGGTCCTGGTGGAGTAGCTCTTTCTGAAAAATACAAAAAACAAAGGCTATCTTATGCTCAAAGTCACTGATCTTAATGTCCATTATGGCGCGATACACGCTTTGCAAGGCGTTAGTTTAAACTTGCAGGAAGGTGAGATCGTCACGTTGATCGGGGCGAATGGCGCGGGTAAATCTACCTTGCTTAACACCATTTCCGGGTTACTGCCCGCTGTTAGAGGGAAGGTGGAATACCTGGACGAAGATATTACCAATCTCGAGCCACAAAAAATTGTGCGCAAGGGCATTGTGCAAGTGCCCGAGGGCCGTAAGATCTTTGCCGCCATGAGCGTGATGGAAAACCTTGAAATGGGCGCGTTCTCCGTCACGGATAAAAAGCTAATAGCCGATAAAGTTGAAGAAATGTTTGCCAAATTCCCCATCCTGGGCAAACGTTCCAAACAACTGGGTGGCACACTTTCGGGTGGTGAACAGCAGATGCTGGCGATTGCCCGTGGTTTGATGGCTAGCCCCAAGCTCATCCTGTTGGATGAACCTTCCATGGGTCTGTCACCTGTTTTGGTCGAGCAGATTTTCGATATTATCCAAAGCATTAATCATTCGGGTACGAGTGTCATCCTGGTTGAACAGAACGCCCAAATGGCGCTAGTGATCGCTCACCGAGCCTATGTTCTGGAAACTGGCAAGATTGTGCTGGAGGGCGACGCCCAGGAAGTGCTGCAGAATCCGATGGTTATCGAAGCCTATTTGGGGGTTACTCAGTAAGCAAAATTCGGATAAGACTTAGCCGGGACTTGTTGTCTGCCCAATCGCATAAACAGGTCAAAACTGACCGTTTTGATCGTTGTTTGCATTCTGGTAATGGCGGCACACTGCCTGGCAACGGCTGAACAGGAGAGACATCTCCTCAATAGTAATCTCAAGCTGGATGTCCATGGGCGGCTTGAAACTATCCAAGAAGCTCGGAACCTCGGCTTGTTCAAAATTCACACCTGCTAAATCGTTCATTCCTCGCCATCCGACGGGGAATTTTTTGTTGATTTGCAGGACAAATCATCAATTTTGAAGATGACAAATCATCAAGTTCGCGTGGATACTATGGTCAGAGTAAAAAAGGAGTTTGAAATGTTAGTCACAAGCAAAATCAATATCTTCTCTTTCTTCTTCGGAAAGCTACACGTTGCAAGCATTGTAAAAGCCCGCAACATATCAAAAGCTCACAAGCTCGACGACACCAATCCGGACGAGTTGGATAAGAGGATCACCATCGCCAAAAGTGATGACTTCTACAAAGCTCACTCAGTCAACATGATCAACCCCTTCAACCAACTGAACAGATAAATCCACCGCATCCAACCTGTAGAGCCTGGGAAGTAGCAAGCAAAAGTGCTTCTCAAGCTCTTTTGATTTAATAATTTGGAGAAGAAATTACAAAGGTGAGCGACAAAGATCCATTAAAAAATTCGTGGAAGTATCTTGTGGAGAGCACGATGCCTTACTAAGCTCAGGATATCTTGAACCAGGTATGTTACTCCTACAAATCTAACTTGATTTTCAGAATGCTCACAATCAAGCGGTTAACCGCCATGTCACCATTATCCAATCGACAATTTTTCCCTGATCGCTTTTGAGATAGCGTCCAAGGCCTGATCCTTGATAGAGGCAAGCACGTCCGACAACATTTTTCTAGTCTCTTCATCAAGATTGGATACATTCTTGATGACCTTGCCGATATCTTTGAGACTCTCTTTCGGGTCGATCGTTTTTCCTTCCGAAGCGCCGAGCACATCAAATAAAGCATCGACGAACACTCTGCGACGCTCCAGGGTTAGCTGGGAAAGCCACTTTTCAACAGTTTCTTCAAACAACTTTGTCGTTTCGGATAACTCTCCGCTAAGGAATTCAGACTGCTCTATGCCCCATGTTACCGGGTTATGCTGGAATAGATGGTGGGCAGAACTGGTGATTATGTTCCGTTCGCCAACTGGATCAAGGAGAACACCAACAATGGATTCCTCGGGCATATAATTAACCACTTTTTGCTCGCAGTCGGAAAAGGAGGAACGAGGAAGCATAGAGAAGTTAAAACCGGGACCGTCAAAGTTGACGATCCGTGACAAATGTGACTGCTTGCTGCCTTTCAGGCGTGAAGCGGCATACACCGCCAGATTGCCGCCCTTGGAATGGCCACACACAATCACTTTACCAGAGAGAACGCTAATCTCACGATCAAGATACGCACTGGCCGATTCCTGCGCCGGCACTTCTTTCATATATGCCAACTCGAAATTTTCCTTCCAGCCGATGAGGGTTCTGTCGGTACCGCGGAAGGCGATTACTTTATGGCGTTTGGCATGTGGCAATGAGTAGGTGATCGCGGCAAATTGCTGTTCGACAGGAGAACCAGTTTTCTCAACAAAGTGGGATAATCGTATATCGGCATAGCGTGCTGATTTTGATGTCATTTTCAACATCTTGATTAATTCCTGGTCCATAGAAGGGCTGACAGTCAGACCAATATTTTCAGGATTATCTTTGTGTGATGGATGCTCTGAAAAATAGGCTCGCGCGGTGTCTTCCAGAGTGATCTTTTCTTCTTCATTAACGCCTGGCACAATATCCTTAAAAGGCAGGTAACTAAGCATAGAAAGGATGAGCGCATCGACGTCATTGAAAGGATCGTTCGAAAAACGTAAATCTGCACGCCATTTGAGATATTCCAGCACTGTTCCCATGTTCATGCTCCAAATTTGATCATACCGAAAATCCGTGTCAAAAAGAATTTACAATTATCATACCTCAAGGGAGAAATTGGTTGTAAGGAATTCGGGGATGTTTAAACCAAAAACGACCATTTCTGGTCGTTTGGAAACTAGTAGCGGGGAGCCGATTCGAACGACTGACCTCCGGGTTATGAGGGTGGAACCTG
>CAZYIJ010000189.1:0-3026 GCA_964647425.1 uncultured Anaerolineaceae bacterium | reverse complement strand
TTTGCATTTCAATTCAATCATCACTCGATTTATTTCCGGTGGTGTCACTCAGTCTCCGGTCATAGAACAAATTGGCATCGGAGATGGAGAAACAACGGATTTTGCAACATCTTTTGCGCAAATTCCGGCAAACACTGTTGTTAAGGTCGACAGTGTAACCGCCGCGCCGACAATATACGCCAATATGCCGAACCATAAGGACATTCGGAGCTTTTTCAGAAAAATAGACATTGATCATCCCGAATATAAAAATGTTTGTTTTGACTTTGACACGGCTGTAGCCAACGGCACATATACAATTTTGGAAAAAATGCATTCCGGTTGTCGAGTTGAACAAACTTATACGAAGAACACAGAAATTGCAGTATCTGATGATTTGGAAACCTGGACAGTTTTAACGACAACGGGGCGCTGGGATTACGCTATCTTTGACGTGCCTTCGGCGCATCAGTCCAAACGATATTGGCGCTTTATAAATGGCGCGAACGATGCCGCCTATTATGTCGGTAACTTTTATCAAAATTCTGCGACAGATTTTAAGAATATTAAATTCGCAACGGCTCCGGCAGTTGGCGCGGTCATCACGGCAGAGTATACGCCAAATTGCGCGGCCAAAGACGCAAATCACGTCTTGGATATTGACATTACAATCCAACTGGGCGAGCACGTTGATTAAGGGGTGAGATATGGCGTTAGCATGGGATTTTGCGCGGCAGCTCGATGCGGCGGCGGCTCCGGGCAGTACGGTCAGTTATTTTGACATGTACACGCAGAGCTTTTACACCGACGAGGGAAATATCCGTACTCAGATCGGATTGCTCGACCGTGGGCTATGGGCGGATTTAGAACGCGAAGACGAAGCGATTATTTCGGATGACGGATATAACGCGCTCGATATTGAACATAATTTTAATGGCCGCGTGTTTGGCTTAGCTCAACATGATTCTGATGTTGTTTTCTTGGTGTATGAGTACATGACCAACGTTTCGGATTGGGTCGTTGACGGAGATATACAGCTTCAGGCAGATAATCCGATCAAGTCGGGTGCGGTCACGCTGATTAATGCGGATTCTGATCGCTTTGATGATTCGGTTTACTCGATATTTTCGCCGGGTTCGAAAGTGGATATCAATTTTTATTCGGGCAATTCTGACCCGTATCCGTTGACGCAGTTTTTTGTTGAAGGTTCGCCGTTTTCGGTCGGTGCAAAAACCGTCAAACTAGACGGACGCAACCGTATCGGCTATCAATTGGCCACTCAGATGCTAGACGAGGCATCGGCGCAGACTGGCACGCGGTCGGAGATTCTAGCGGCCTTGTTGACGCATGCCGGGGTTCCGGTTTACGCGATGAAAATTGAGGAAATCACGACAGCCGAAACAATCGAAATGGAACCGTCAAAGAGCGTCCTTGCGGCAATCTTAGAAATGTGTTCCGTTTGGGATTTGTATCTCGACGATTTGCCGGACGGAACAATAGTGATCGGGTCCGCGTCGTACATGGTCGCCAATGCTTCGAAGACTGGCATTTATTCGTTTGATCGTGGCCGTGATCTACAATCTCGGTCGGTCAGTCGACAGAGCGACAACGTTTATAGCCGCGTGGCCATCCAGAGAGACGGAGAGAATAAGCGAATCATATACGGAGACGTGCCATATTTCGAAGGTTGGTACATCGCCGGACATAAGACTTTTTATCAAAAGGTTCCGGATACAACCGACGACGCGACGATGGACGCGCTTTTGTCGAACATGATCGAGGGCTTGCAATATTATGGCGTGGTTGAGAGTTTCGGCGGTTTGTTCCGTCCGCATCTTCAAATTGGAGATGTAGCCATAGTGACAGGCGATGACGTGCCGCGCATTTCGGGAATCATGACAGAGGTCAAGCATTCGTTTGGCCGCAAGGGTTATCATACAGATTTTGTAGTTGCTTCGGGCGGGAAAATATCAGATCCTGATAATCCGTCAACGGTAGCGACTAAATATATCAACCGCATGGGCGGTGCAAATCGACAGCGCAGAATGATTGACTACATTTTGCAGGGCGAAAAAACGCTGTCCGGCACGAGCAACACCGGCGCGACAGGGAATCCAGGCGCACAGGGTACACCGGGCGCGGATGGCACAGACGGAGCATCTGCATATGACGTATGGCTGTCACTGGGCAACTCCGGAACAGAGCAAGATTTTATTGATTCATTAAGTACTGCGGTTGTTCCGATTGGCGCAATACAACTCTGGCCGACCGGCACGGCTCCGAGCGATTGGATGCTTTGCGACGGTCAAGCGATAAGCCGAACGGCCTACGCTGATTTGTTCGGGTTGATTGGCACGGCCTACGGTGCAGGGGATGGAACGACAACATTCAACTTGCCGACAATGAGCGACCCTGCAACCGGAATATCTTACATGATCAAAGCGGAATAGGAGAGAAACATATGTACAGAGCACGCGCCGCCGACTTTGGCGGTTTCTTAGTTTTAACGGTCGGCCCCGTGAAGTACCTTATAGGTAATCGCGGCGATATTATCACATTGAGCAAGATTCAAAATGTCTTGAGCAACGAGGCGTATGCGGCATATCACGCAAATGTCAAGAAATACGCGTATAACAATGTCGGCAAGATTGGCGCGGATTGTAATGGTTGGTTTGAGATGTTTCTGAACGGCGGCGGATTGAATAAGCCGCTGACCAAGTGGATATATCCGGACACAACCGCGAATGGCGTGTTTGCTGAAGCGAAGCGGCAAGGCTTACCGCACGGCAAGATTAACACTTTGCCGCGCGATTGTCCGTATCCTATTGCCGTGACGTATTCGGGTCATGTTGGTTATTTCTATCAGGGTGTTGTTTTCCAGTCTGCCGGGCATTCGGTCGGTACGATAAAAACGGAGCTGACCGATACGCGTTACAACAAGGCGTGGAAAGATTGGTATATGTTGCCGTGGTTAGATTATGAGGGCTATTCGCCCGGAAAGGGGGCAAACGTGACAAATCCATACACAGAGCCGGCGGTTAATTATC
>CAZYIJ010000188.1:0-3034 GCA_964647425.1 uncultured Anaerolineaceae bacterium | reverse complement strand
AACAGGTATAGATGATCGGAGGAAGTTGTGCAGCCCGAAAGCGCCAGTTCTGCCAGCGCGGTCTGGGCACTGAGGAAGATATCTTCAGGATTCAGACGCGCCCAAATTGGATAGAGAGTAGTAAGCCAATGGAAGAGGTTGGCGTCTTGTGTTCCTACCACTGCCCGGGTGAGGGTCTGGTAAAAATGATGGTGGGTGTTGACCAAACCTGGCAGGACGATATGGTCTTGCAAGTCTAATACTTCGTCTGCTACCTGGGGAAGTTCGGCTTGAGGTCCGATTTGTTCAATCACGCCATCACGACAGAAAATCGCCGTGTCAGTTAATTCACGGTCACTTTTGTCCATTGTGACAATGATCGTAGCGTTTTTAACCAGTAATGTTGCCATGAGTCCTCCGCAGTTTATAAAGATGCTTTATCAGTCAATTCGGCTGCACGCAACGTGTTTTTTAGCAGCATAGCAATCGTCATGGGACCGACACCGCCTGGAACAGGAGTAATGGCAGCAGCGACTTCGGACACTTCATCGAAAGCCACATCGCCAACCAACCGGTAACCGCGTTTTGCGGTGGGATCGTCTTTCTGATTGATGCCTACATCGATGACATACGCGCCTGGTTTGACCCAATCTTTTTTGACAAATTCGGGCTGACCAATAGCGGCGATCAGGATGTCTGCAGCACGAACGATTTCAGGCAGGTTTTTGGTGTGAGAATGAACAATGGTGACAGTAGCGTTGGCTTTGACAAGCAATAATGCCACAGGCATACCCACGATGTTGGAGCGACCAAGTACGACAGCGTTGGCACCTGCAATCTGCACACCGGCGTTTTCAAGCAGGTACATGCAGCCAGCAGGCGTACAGGGAACGAAAACAGGCTCACGCCCTTTTTGAGCCAGGCGACCGATGTTGACCGGATGGAAGCCGTCGACATCTTTGGTGAGATCGATGGCCACCAGTACTTTTTCTTCATCCAGGTGTTTGGGCAATGGTAACTGTACCAAAATACCGTTAACGGCAGGGTCGGCATTGAGTTTGCTAACCAATGCTTCAACTTCTTCCTGGCTGGCGTCTCCGGGTAAATCGTACCCGTAAGACTTGATGCCAACTTCAGCGCAGGCTTTTTGTTTATTCCGAACGTAGACCTTAGAGGCTGGGTTTTCACCCACCAGAACCGTTGCCAGGCCGGGGATTGATTTTCCCTCTGCCTTGCGCTTATCTATGGCTTCTTTTACCTCTCCACGAATACCTTCGGCTGTTGCTTTTCCATCAATAATTTTTGCTGTCATATGAACTACCTCTCCTGTCGTGATTATACCTGAGACTCTTGAAAATAAGGCTGCAAACACCACCCTAAGAAAGGGGGACCATGGTGGTGACAGGGTTTGTACAGGCAGAAGAGTTGTAAATCGGAAGACGAAGATAATATTTTGTACTAAAAAAAATCCGTAAATATCCTTAAGTTTTAAACATCAACAACAGTATACGGTTATAATTTTGGCATGTCGCTAAACAGTCCCTCTTTCGTTATTGGAATCGCCGGAGCTTCAGGTTCGGGGAAAACAACCCTCTCAGAAAAAATCCTGGAGGCGCTCGGACCGGACAGCATCGCTTTGTTGCCACACGACGCTTATTACCGAAATCAGGATGATAAACCTTACGAGGAGCGGCTAAAGGTCAACTACGACCATCCCTCTTCGTTGGAAACAGAATTACTGATTGAACACATTCATCAATTAAAAGCCGGCAAAGCTGTTCACGTGCCAGTTTACGATTTCGTAAACCACACCCGTTCAAAAGAAACCAGGCTGGTCGAGCCCAAGCGACTGATCATGGTGGAAGGTATTCTCATTTTGGTTGAGAAGAAACTCAGGCAGCTCTTCGACATGAAGTTGTTTGTGGATACGGATCAGGATATCTGCTTCATTCGCCGTCTGCAGCGTGACCTGGTGGAACGTGGCAGGACCATGGAATCGGTTGTGGACCAATACCTCAATACTGTGCGTCCGAGTTATCTTGAGTTTGTAGAACCAACAAAACGCTATGCAGATGTGATCATTCCGGTAGGTGGGCGCAACCTGGTGGCATCGGAGATGGTTATTGCTCGTCTCAATAGCCTGATCCATGGCTGAATCGTTGGAAACTAAAACCCCATTCACCACTAAACAAAAGATATGGCGTATCACGCTTTTGGCAGCAGTATTGGTTTTGACCATATTGCTGCTACTTTATCGCGATCAAATCCAACACCTGGAAGCCTATGGGTATCCGGGGATTTTTCTGCTCTCAATCCTCACCAACGCAACGGTGCTGATCCCTTTGCCGGGTGTTGTGTTTACATCAGCCATGGGAGCAGTGTTCGACCCATTTTGGGTGGCAATCGCTTCCGGTTCGGGGGCGACTTTGGGAGAACTCTCAGGATACATGGCGGGAGTTGGTGGTCAGGTTTGGCTTAGCAACCTGGACTGGTATCATCGTTTGGAAAATTGGATCAGCAAATACAATCACTGGCCGATCATTCTGCTAGCTTTCATTCCCAACCCGCTTTTTGACATGGCAGGCTTCATCGCGGGTGCAGGGAAAGTACCATTGTGGAAGTTTTTGATTTTTACCTGGATTGGCAAGGTTGCCAAGATGCTGCTTTTTGCCTATTTGGGAGCAGGGATTTTCGGGAGTATTTAAGGATTGGTTGAAGAGGGTAGAAGAGTGGAGATATCGAGGTTCCTTTACGTAGAAATTTCTAATTGATCAGCCGTAGTTAAGATCCTTCACTTCGTTCAGGATGACAAGAATTACCCAAGATAATGGATTACAAGAATTATCCAAGATAATAGGATGACAAGAATTACCCAAAACAACAAGAAGACAAGATGTGCCCAAGATGACAATGGAGCAATGGATCAATTGGCTTATAATCCTGCTATGCAAACTTGGATCGAATGTGCAAAAACTGATTATGGTATCGATTTATCCCCTTTACTGTACAGACCGGGGACATAGTTGACAAACGTTCGGAGACATCGCTGACACTT
>CAZYIJ010000187.1:0-3048 GCA_964647425.1 uncultured Anaerolineaceae bacterium | reverse complement strand
TATAACCACCCTTGCGGGAGGTGAAACGCGGAGCAATATCATCAAATAATTTCTTTACGATCTCGCCGCTGGCATTGCCAAGGACGCCGGCGACCTGTCGTCGGGCATTAACCTGCTGAGCCTCATCTGCCTTTTGGACATTTTTAGCCAGTGTGATCAGTTTTTCGGCTTCAGGTTGAATTGATTTTGCCTTAGCCAAAGTTGTCTGAATTTTTTCGTGTTCAAAAAGTTGTTTTATCATCGTCTTTCGCATGGAGGTCCGATGACCCATGCTGCGGTTAAGACGATATCCTTTTATCTGGTGCCGCATTACTCGTTCTCCACTTCTTCTTTCATATAGCCTTTTTCGATCATCTTGGCTACTAACTCAGACAAGCTTTTCTCTCCGAAGTTTCGGATGGAAAGCATGGCGCTTTCGCCTTTGTCCAACAGTTCCATCACATCGCCAACCGTTGTAATGCCAGTGCGTTTCAAAGAGTTGAAGACACGCACACCCAGATCGAGTGCTTCAATCGGAGTTTCAATAACGTCACGATTGACGACTGGCTGTTCTACTTCAACAACTTCGATCGGCTTGGTCAGCATTTCTTCGCTGGTTCCACTGATGATCCCAAGTTGGCGCATTAGAATGCGGGATGATTCGATCAGAGCTTTTTCAGGTGAAATTGTGCCATCAGTCCAAATATCAAGCGTCAGACGGTCAAAATCGGTGCTGTGACCAACGCGTGCGCTGGTGACTTCCCAATTAACTCTTCGTACAGGAGAGAAAATCGCATCCACAGGTAAGACTCCAATCGCCAGGTGATCTGATCGATCATTAGCGGGGATGTACCCTCTTCCGGATTCGACAGTCATCTCCATTTCAACATTAGCGTCATTTTCGCTGATGCTGAAGAGGTAACATTCAGGGTTTACAATTTCCACCTCAGGAGGACATTCAATGTCTGCGCCTGTAATGGTGCCCTGTCCCTTGACCTCAAGATGAATCGTTGCAGAATCAACGTTGTGCAGTTTGAAGCGCAACAGCTTGATATTCAACATGACCTGAATAACATCTTCCCGAACACCGGGAATGGTGCTGAATTCATGCATCACGTCTGAAACATGGATCGACGTAATTGCTGCACCTTCAAGTGAAGACAGCAATACACGGCGTAGGGCGTTACCAAGGGTGACGCCAAATCCGCGTTCCAGCGGGCTGATTGTGAACTTGCCATAATCACGTAGCTCTTCCGAACGCTCTACTTTTGGTGATACCAATTCCATTTTCTTTGTCACGGTTTACCTCTTCTCAGTCTAACTTTAATGAAAGACCGCCCTAAGACTCTTGTTAGCGAGAGTAATATTCAACGATAAGTTGCTCGTTGAGGTTACCATCAATTTCAGAGCGTTCAGGTGCACGCAACATGCGACCGGACAGATTGGTCAAATCGCGAGCCAACCAGGTTGGTACAGTTCGACCTTCTGCTTCTTCACGCAGATGTTTGAAATACGCATTGTCTCTGGAACTTTCCTTCACGCTGATAACATCGTCAACTTCGACACCAAATGAAGGAATGTCAGCCCGGCGACCATTGACCAAAAAATGACCATGGGTGACCAGGATTCGTGCCTGGGGACGGCTAGCCGCAAAGCCAAGACGATAAACGACATTAGCCAATCTCGTTTCCAGGATGGTCAGCAGGTTGCTACCGGTTTGACCGCGCATTGCCACTGCCTGTCCATAAAAACGACGGAATTGACGTTCGTAAATACCGTAAACACGGCGGGTCTTTTGCTTGGCGCGTAACTGCTTGCCATAGTCGGATTGACGACTTGGGCGGGCAGCATTCATTTTGCCATGCATTCCCGGTGGATAGGGTCTTTTTTCGAAAGCGCACTTGGGGGTGTAACAACGAGCTCCCTTAAGGAACAATTTTTCACCCTCACGGCGACATAAACGACAAACTGCTTCTGTATATCTTGCCATAATACCTTAATCCTTTTTCTTTTGTACTACACGCGGCGTTTCTTTGGAGGCCTGCAGCCGTTATGGGGAACTGGAGTCAGATCAGTGATTTTGATCACTTTCAATCCAATTGCCTGGACGGCACGAATGGCAGCTTCCCGACCGGGGCCAGGGCCTTTGACTAACAGTTCCACCTCTTGCAGACCCATTTGCTGGGCTACTTTGATGGTCTGTTCGGTCGCCATTCGGGCAGCGAAGGGTGTGCTCTTGCGTGAACCCTTAAAACCAGCTGAACCAGAACTGCCCCAGCAAATAGTGTTACCTTGCATGTCAGTCACAGTCACAATGGTGTTATTAAAGGATGCAAAAACGTGCACCTGTCCTGTCGAAATCTGGCGCTTAACTTTGCGGGAACCTGTAGTTCGTCGCGCTGTACGTGCTTGTTTAGCCATAGTTCTTCCTCACTCAATCTTTCAACTCTGACTCTCATCATTCCCGGTTGCCGCTGGGGAGAAAGGAAACCCCACCCGGTGATCAGAGATGTCAGTTTATTGATCTTATTTCTTAGTTGCTCCGCGGCGGCGACCACGACCGGCAACGGTGCGTTTTGGTCCCTTGCGGGTACGGGCATTTGTGCGGGTATTTTGACCGCGCACAGGCAGGTTTCGGCGATGGCGTAAGCCACGATAACAGCCGATTTCAACCAGTCGCTTGACGTTCATCTGAACTTGACGACGCAGGTCACCTTCGACAGTAATGTTCTGACCGATATATTCGCGGAGTTTTGAAACATCAGCTTCCTCCAGGTCCTTAACACGAACGTCAGGATCTACGCCAGTGGTTTTCAAAATCTCATCAGCAATTTTAGGACCGATACCATAGATGTACCGCAGTCCAATCTGAATGCGCTTATTGCGCGGGAGGTCAACACCTTCTATACGTGCCATATTCTATTACCTATCCTTGTCGCTGCTTGTGTCTTGGGTTGGTGCAAATCACGTAAAGTCTGCCTTCACGTTTTACGATCTTACACTTGTTACAGCGCTTTTTAATTGAAGCTGATACTTTCATCAGTCAGTCTCCTTCTTCTCTCCGCAAAG
>CAZYIJ010000186.1:0-3092 GCA_964647425.1 uncultured Anaerolineaceae bacterium | reverse complement strand
GCCAGTTCTCTGAAAAAATTCTTCAATATCACGATACCTATGATTTCCCCGGTACTTTTATACACTCTCATCACAAATATGATTTCCAGCTTCCAGGTGTTTACGATGATCTATGTGATATCCGGAGGATTAGGAGGACCCAATTACTCCACAATGGTTTACGTTTTATATCTGTTCAAAAATGCCTTCCAGTGGACAAGATTCGGTTATGCATCTGCGATAGCCTGGATCTTATTCATAATTATTTCTGTATTGACAATTCTGATGATCAAGACAATCAGTAAAAAGGTTCATTACGTAGAATCTGGAGAATAAATTTTATTAATTCTTTCAAAATTTTGAGTAGAGGTTGTGACTGTGAGACTAACAAAAAGCAAAAAGGCAAAAGAAAAATTTACTCGTACAGTAAGCATACTACTTGTGGCTATGGGAGCATTTGTAATTATGATTCCGGCTTTTTGGATGTTAGTCACATCTGTCAAACAGAAAGACAATACTCAAACCATGCCACCGGAATGGTTGCCACGCGAATCTGCCAAGGTGGTAGTAGATGGAAAGAATTACTTTTTGTATGACGTTAATCTTGAAGGAGAAGTCAAACGATTAGCCGCGATACGGTTGAATCCTGAAAAAAGTGAATTCCGAGATCCGGAAGATTTTACTCAAGTTTATTATGCTCCTGCCCAACAAGCACGAAAGGTGAGGATTGTAAAATTTCATTGGGAAAATTACAGGGTAATCTGGAAGGAAAGCCTCACTCCATTCTCAACTTTCATGAAAAACACATTGATGTATTCGACTTTGGCGGTCGTTGGAGAGGTCATGAGTTGCGCAATCATTGGCTACGGTTTTGCACGTTTGCGGGCTCCGGGAAAGAACGTCTTGTTTTATTTAGTGCTGGCGACAATGATGTTACCTTGGGCTGTCACAATGATTCCAAACTATGTATTATTCACAAATCACATTCCCAACTTTATAAATAAGATCTTTAACACAAGGATCAGTCTTTCTGACTCCTGGCTGCCCTTAATTCTCCCAAAATTCTTCGGTAGTCCCTATCTAATTTTCTTGGTCAGGCAATTCATTATGTCAATTCCAAAGGATTACGATGAAGCAGCCGTTTTGGACGGGGCGAGTTATTTCAAAATTTGGGCTCATATAATAATGCCGATGTCAAAACCGGTATTGATTAGTATTGCAATTCTTTCTTTTATGTATCACTGGAATGATTACATGGGTCCTATGATTTATTTGAACACAAATAGCAGACAGCCAATTTCAGTGGGTTTGGCTAACTATCAACTTATGTATGGTGGTACACCCTATAACCTACTTATGGCTGGAAGTGTCCTTTCGATTATCCCCTTGATTATTATTTTCTTTTTCTTGAATCGTTACTTCACACAAGGAATTGTAATCAGTGGGGTAAAAGGTTGATTGTCAAAGTTATATAGATATTTGAGTCTGGAAGATTGCAATCATAAATATTTTTGGAGCAAGATGAAAAAAACTAACTTTTTTGAACGAAAAGCAAACCTGATAAGCTGCCATGAAGAATTAATTAACCGAGAGAACCTGGTAGATAATTCTTATAGTCATGGGATATTTGAACGATACCAGTATCCGGTCCTGACCTATGAGCATGTGCCGCTAAATTGGCGTTTTGATTTCAATCCCGAGGACAATCCCTATTTACTGGAAAGGTTACGGGTTAACTCTGTATTCAATAGCGGCGCAATTGCAACGGATAATGGAGTAATATTGGTGGCAAGAATTGAAGGGTCTGATAGAAAATCCTTTTTCGCCATTGCGGAGTCTAAAACCGGAATCGATCAATTCAGGTTTTGGGATGAACCAATAAAGATCCCCGAAACTGAAAATCCAGATGTAAATATTTATGACATGCGTTTGACTAAACATCAGGATGGCTGGATTTATGGTGTCTTCAGCTCAGAAAGAAAAGACCCGGAAAAAAGACCAGGGGTTCTATTTCAACCTTTTGCAACTGCTGCGATAGTCCGAACAAAGGATTTTGTCACCTGGGAACGTCTACCTGATCTCAGAACGAAGTCGCCACAACAAAGGAATGTTGTATTGCATCCAGAGTTTGTGAATGGGAGATATGCATTTTATACCCGCCCTCAAGACGCCTTCATGGATGCGGGTCTTGCAGAAGGAATAGGTTGGGGATTATGCGAAGACATTACTTCAGCGAACATTGAAGATGAGGTAATCATTGATCATCGTGAATTTAATACGATAAAGTCTGCAAAAAATGGCGCAGGTGCACCACCAATCAAGACCGAGATTGGTTGGCTACACATCGCACATGCAGTCCGGAATACTGCGGTCGGACTACGCTATGTTCTTTACTTGTTCGTTTGCGATATTGAAGAACCCTGGCGTGTAATTTATCAACCAGGTGGTTACTTGATTGAACCGCGCAATTGGGAACGTGTTGGCGATGTGTCCAACGTTCTGTTTTCAAACGGGCTTGTTTTAAAAGAGGATGGAACGCTATTAATTTATTACTCATCCTCAGATACTCGTTTGCATGTTGCATCAACAGATTTAAACCGGATTCTTGATTACGCAGTCAACACACCAATGGATCCTTTACGCTCCGCATTGTGTGTCGAACAGAGAATAAAGTTAATAGATAAAAATCGGCCATACTGGAATCAAACCTAAAAACTTTTCCATTATTGAAAATAGTGAATATTTGCAAATTGTATTGACTTCGAAAAAAAAGTAACGTAAAATAGGAACCGATACCGGAACCGGTTACAAATTTATATACATCAATGCAGAAATCAATTTTTATCACAAAACGATCAAAGGAGGCACTATTGTTAGATCTCAAACAACGAAAACATAGAATAAAAAAATGATCGATTTCTCAATTATGAGCAAAGGAGAGCAAAGAATGAGAATTAAAAAAGGGTTGCTAGTAGGAATGATCCTGCTTTTAGCAACAGCATTGATCACAACAATATTCCCCAAAGACACTGTAACAGCACAAACTGAAACGCCATATGCGGGCATCAACTGGATGGTATCGCAGATGGACGGCTCGCATCAACCATATGGGG
>CAZYIJ010000185.1:0-3157 GCA_964647425.1 uncultured Anaerolineaceae bacterium | reverse complement strand
AATTAGGACATTTCTATTTTGCTACTTTAGGACATTATCATGTTGCTCTTACATTTTTGCACAAGTTAGTGTACGATAATACCCCTTTGAGGTAAAATTGGATAGTTATCCAAATTGGAGGTATTGCCTTGGTTGCTTATGAAATTTGACTGTGAAGGACCGGATGGCGAAATGGACTCTTATTTCAAACCCGAGTCTATCGGTGAAGTCAAAATCGGTAGCAAGACCACAAAAGGCAACCTTACCCAATAGGATCAAATAGAAATATTTAATTAAAAGGAAGGCAAATGACTAAAATAACCATCAACGGAATTGAAGTTCAATCGGATCCTAAGTGGACGATTCTGAAAGCAGCTGAACATGCCGGCATAACCATCCCGACTCTTTGTTATCATAAAGATCTTTCGCCAACGGGTGCTTGCCGTATGTGCCTTGTGAATGTTAAAGGTGCTCGAGGTCTCACCACAGCATGCACGACTCCTGTTTCAGAAGGTATGGAAGTGGAAACAGAAAACGAGGGCTTGGCTTCCTCCCGACGATCTGTCCTAAAGCTTTTGTTGAGCGTCTATCATGATCAGGGCTACAAACCCGATGATTCTGATAACGAACTCTTCAAGTGGGCTCGCTTCTACGGTCTTGATCCTCACCGCTATATGACCTCCAAACCGCGTTATGAGATCGATTCTGATCCTAATCCCTTTATATTTGTGGATCTGAACAAATGTATTCTCTGTACTCGTTGTGTAAGAGCCTGTTCTGAAATTCAAGGGCGCTTTGTCTGGGGTGTTTCTGAACGAGGTTTTGAAGCCCACGTCGCTCCAGGTATGGATGAAGACATGATTGATGCCCGTTGTGAATCCTGCGGTGCCTGTGTCGCCTACTGTCCCACCGGAGCCTTGTCATTGAAACCGACAATAACCGTTCAACCTGCTGAGAAAAAAGTCACCACAACCTGTGCCTATTGCGGCGTCGGGTGCCAGTTTGACCTGAACGTGATCGATGACAAGGTTGTCAAAGTTACTTCCAACCCGCTTGCTCCCGCCAACGGAATGCACCTGTGTGTCAAGGGACGCTTTGGCTTTTCGTACATCCATCACGAAGATCGTCTCACAAAACCTTTGGTTCGCGAATATCTCCTCAACGGTACCCAACGACCTTCAAAATCCGATCGCGGCGCGTGGGTTGAAACCGATTGGGATACAGCCCTCAATCTTGTAGCTGAGAAGCTTGCCAAAACCCGTGACACCTTTGGTCCGGATAGTGTTGGAGTATTATCATCTGCTAAATGCACCAATGAAGAGAACTACTTGATGAACAAATTTGCTCGTCAGGTGATCGGCACCAACAACGTGGACCATTGTGCCCGTCTCTGCCACGCCAGCACAGTAGCCGGTTTGGCCACAACCCTTGGTTCTGGTGCTATGACCAACTCAATGAAAGATGTTTACGAATCCGCAAATTCAATTTTTGTAATTGGTTCAAACACCACCGAGCAACATCCGGTCTTTGGTGCCAAAATGCGCCAGGCTGTTCTGAACAGAAATGTCAAACTGATCGTTGCCGATCCTCGAAAAATTGAGCTTTGTGAATTTGCCACCTTGCACCTTCAACAAAGACCTGGCACCGATATCGCCCTGGTAAACGGATTGATGTACATCATTCTTGAAAAAGGTTACGAAAACAAGCAGTTCATTGAAGAGCGCACCGAAAATTATGATGCCTTGGTCGAAAACGTAAAACAGTATCCACCTGAAAAGGTTTCCAGAATCACTGGTATTCCTGTTGAAAAACTGTATGAGGCAGTTGAAATCATTGTCAACAATGCTCCAATGGCAGTATTTTGGGCAATGGGCATCACCCAGCACACTGTAGGTGTTCATAACGTTTTCTCGCTTGCAGACCTGCAATTGATGCTTGGCAACTTCGGTATCCCCGGCAGTGGTGTGAACCCCTTACGCGGTCAGAACAACGTTCAGGGAGCCTGTGATATGGGCTGCCTTGTCAATGTTTACCCCGGTTATCAGGCAGTCGTTGCTGAAGCTTCTCAACAAAAATTTGAAGCTGCCTGGGGCACCACCCTTTCAAACAAGGTAGGCAAGACTGTCACTGAGATCATCCCAGACGTACTTACAGGGTCCACCAAGGCACTTTATATTCTTGGCGAAAACCCAATGATGACAGATCCCGATACCAACCACATCAGGCACTGCCTTGAGGAGCTGGATTTCCTTGCTCTGCAAGAGATTTTCCCGACTGAAACCTCAAAATATGCTGATGTCCTCTTGCCCGGCGTCACTTTTGCTGAGAAAACCGGTACCTTCACGAGCACCGAACGACGCGTTCAGATGGTACGTCAGGCTATCACCCCTCGTGGTGAATCCAGACCTGATTGGGCTGTTACTGCTGACCTGGCAAAACGTGTCATCGCTCAAGGTGGTCGTCAGATCGATGCGGCACCCTATTCCGGTTGGGATTACGCTGATTCTGGTGAAGTCATGGATGAAATTGCAGCTCTTACCCCCAGTTACGGTGGCATCTCGCATGCCCGCTTGAATGCTGGTGAGACCCTTTGCTGGCCTTGCCCGAATTCCGACCACCCCGGCACACCTATTCTGCATGTCGGCAAGTTCACACGCGGAAAAGCCACTTTCTTACCCGCTATTCACCTGGATCCTTCTGAATTGCCGGATGAGGAATACCCGGTCATGATGACCACCGGTCGTGTAATTTATCACTGGCACAGTGGTGAACAAACCCGTCGCGTTAAAGAACTGATGGAAATCTATGGTGAGCCTCTGATTGAAGTTTCTCCTGAAGATGCTGGACATCTTGGGTTGAACCAGGAAGTGAATCATGTCAAAGTGACTTCTCGCCGCGGCACCATTACTGCCAGAGCCTGGGTTACCGACCGCGTCCCTGAAGGGCTGATTTATGGAACCTTCCACTTCCCACAAGCCAATGTCAACACCCTGACCAAAGCCGCCTTGGATCCGATTGCAAAAATTCCAGAGTACAAAGTTACTGCTATCCGGATTGAAGCAGTCAACTAAGTATCGTTTAGCAAAACCCCGCTGTTCAAACAGTGGGGTTTTTTAATTTTGCTTCTCAAGCTCAATTTTCTCTGCCAGCAAAAAATCTTCTTTACTATTGATATTAA
>CAZYIJ010000184.1:0-3186 GCA_964647425.1 uncultured Anaerolineaceae bacterium | reverse complement strand
GAAGCTGCCTTTACGGCTCTCCAGGAGATCATTTCCAAACTCGAAAACAGCGAATTATCGCTCGAAGAGTCGCTCACGCTTTACGAAGAAGGCAAAAAACTCTCTGATCAGTGCGCCCTATTGCTCGAAAAAGCCCAACTGCGGGTCAGCACAATCGGGGAAGAAAGCCAGACAACAAGCGAGGTTTAGTGGGCAATCCTCTCATTTTTTTCAACAGCCCGATAGCCATTTCAGCCATGCTTGGCTGGATAGTAGCACAACTGATCAAACTTCCCATTGACTTCCTGCGCACAAAAAAATGGAATTGGGCGATGCTGATCAATGCCGGCGGAATGCCTTCCTCGCATTCTGCTCTGATGAGCGCTGTCTCAACGGCAATCGCTCTCAACCAAGGTTGGGATAGCCCACTTTTCATTTTGGCACTCTCGATCACCGGGATCGTAATTTACGATGCCACTGGTGTGCGCCGCCAGGCTGGCTTCCATGCCGAACGGATCAATCAAATTCTGCGAGCGATCGTAGTGGAGCACAAAATTGAGGAGGCGGAACGAATGGAACTGCTTGAAATTATCGGACATTCTCCTGCCGAAGCAGCGGTGGGTTCCCTGCTTGGTATTCTGATTGCTATCACTATATGGTTGGTAATGGTTTAATACAATAAGCTTTGATATGCTAATTTAGCGGCTGGAGACGCGCCCCAGCTCTACAGAGGAGGTCTTCCACATGAATCTAACCTTCAGTAATCAAAAGCAGTTCTCCTCGCAACAGGTGAATGATCTCTACACTAGTGTTAAGTGGACCGATTATACGAATGACCTGCCAAAACTGCTACGCGCAATATCCAAAAGTGACCTGGTTATCAGTGCCTGGAATGGTGAAGAACTTGTTGGTCTTATCCGCGCCTTGACTGATGAGGAGACTATTGCCTACATTCAAGATATTTTGGTCTTCCCGATGTACCACAAACAGGGTGTGGGATCTCAGCTAATGCGTCGGATGTTGGCAGAATTAAAAGGGATCCGCCAGATTGTACTGATGACCGATTCAGGGGAAGAAAATGCCCCCCTTCACGATTGGTATCGTTCTTTCGGCTTCAAAAGCTACGACGATTTAGGGACGATCGGCTTCGCGATCTTTGATGTTGGGGAGGCAGAAGCAACCCTGTGAGATTTAATAGCTGAACCGGTCACGACTGCCTCCACGCTTAATTCGTTTTAATCCACATCCTGGGCACAGCGGAAACCTAAATCCGCTCCGCTGTAGAAGCCAAGGTCATACGATCTGGCTGAATTTCGCAAATACGACCAGTTTCCAGAGAATCCACCACCCCTGACAACATACTCGCTTCCACTTTCTGGACCGGTGGGGTTATCAGCCGGGCTATTCGCATAATAATCGGAGCTATAAACATCGGCAACCCATTCCCAGACATTTCCAGACATATCCATTACACCGTAACTACTGTAACCTGCTGGATAACTTCCAACCGGCATAATTCCTCCAACACATGCGGTCGCGTTCAAGGGATTTAAGCTGTTTGCCTGGGTGCAATCCGGATTCTCATTTCCCCAGGGGAACACGGTCTCATTGCTTCCTCTGGCTGCCATCTCCCATTCGGCTTCAGTTGGCAAGCGTTTGCCGACGAAACTGCAATAGGTTTTTGCGTCTTCATAGTTGATATTGGTTACCGGATAATTGGCAACCGAATCGGATTGTCCAGTTTCTGCATACAATCCAGCCGAAATCGGTCTTTGTGCCTGGCAAACGCCCGCGTCAACACAAAGTTGGTATTGACCGTTGGTGACTTCGTAACGGTCGATCAGGTACGGATCCAGTGTGACCTGGTGACGAGGCAGCTCCGATTGTCGGCAGCTGAAGCCAGCATTGTTCTCTTCATCACAGCCCATCCAAAACGTGCCACCTTCGATGAGCACTTGCTCGTCTGGGTCAATATTATCCACAACTGTTGGGGGAGCAGGGTTGGTCGGAATGGACTGATCTGAGGTATCTTCCTGAGTTGGAATCACTTCCTCAGTCTGTTCTTCTGTTATCTCTGTAGGCTCTGTAATCGGTTCACTGGTTTCTGTTTCGACAACCTGGGGCTCAACCTCCACGAGTAGGGGCATCTCACAACCCACCAAACCAATAGTCAGGAAAGCCACCAACAAAATCGTGATCAAAACCATTCTGCCATGTTTGATCCGATTCTTGTTAAATAGGGATGAAATTCGCTTTTTCATGGATTCTAAATCTCCAGTAAAGCGGCTGGAGTAGTTATTTGCCATAGCAGGCAATGCTTCAGCCACTTCCAATATCGAGAGACAATACGCTGCTCTCTGCCTCTCGTCCAGTTTCCTGGTAACCGATTCGTCGGTTGCCAGTTCTATGTCTTCATTCAGACAAGATTCGATAAGATAAACCAAAGGGTTGAACCAATGGATCGATCTGCCAATCAGGTACAGCATTTTGATAAGCAGGTCTTTTTGAATAATGTGCTTATATTCATGTTCCAGGACGAACTTTAACTGTTTGGGAAAGTCCTTTTCATTAACTTGCTCCAACAACTGACGGGGCAAAACGATGGCTGGATCAAACACTTGAATCACCATAGGGCTCTCATTGCTCTCGACTGAGTAGACCTTAACCTTGTGGCCAAGTTCTTGCTGGATCCGCTCGAGAACACGCCCATCCACTTTTTGGATTCGCCGTTTTAATTCGGAATGGAACTTAAAGTGAGACCATCCAACCAACGCAAAAGAGGCACACATGCCTACCAGCCAAATAGAAAATGCGGCCTGCTCAAGAGTAATCGTAGTCGATTTGCCAACAAGAGCTGGAGCAATCAGCTCGCCTTCCATTGATTGGAAGGATGCCATTTCTCCGTGGGATGGTTCCGTGTTTTCTCCAAGGACTGGCTGCACTTCAATTTCTGAGATAAAGCCCGGAACCGTTGCCTGAATCTCTCTGGACAGCAACGAATTATTTGGCAATTTAATCAGACTTCGCTCGCCCAGTGGATTGAAGGGAATCAACATTCGCAAGATCACGATGATCCACAAGGCCCTGGCCAATCTTCGGCTGTAACGATCTGACCCAAACTTTCGGAACAACAGAACGCCTAACACCAGAAACGATAACATCAAACTGGAAAGGAGGATGTTTTCCATATCAACTCTCCTCTAATAT
>CAZYIJ010000183.1:0-3199 GCA_964647425.1 uncultured Anaerolineaceae bacterium | reverse complement strand
AACACAAATGGGGCTGTGAGGCTTTATTCGAAGCATGGTACAAACACAGTCATCGAGCTTTACTGGAACTCAGACCAGTCACTTTGGGCTTCTGGCAGCCAGATTCTTCTTCTCGATCAATCCGGACAGCAGCAAGCCAACTGGCAAGTTCCTTAATACTTATTGCAGGGAGATTTATGTCACAAGCATTTTATCGCGTTTGGCGTCCCGCCCTTTGGGATGAAGTTGTCGGTCAGGACCATATTGTCCAGACCCTTAAAAATGCCATAGCTACCGATCGCGTCGCGCACGCTTACCTTTTTGCCGGACCGAAAGGCACTGGCAAAACCACCAGCGCGCGGCTGCTGGCCAAGGCAGTCAATTGTCTTGACCCTGATAAAACCATCCAACCTTGCAACAAGTGCGAGAATTGCCTGGCGGTCAACCAAGGGCGCTTTATGGACTTGATCGAAATCGATGCTGCTTCCAACACCAGCGTCGACGATGTGCGGGAATTGCGCGATAAGATCAATTTTGCCCCTTCGCAAGGCAAGTTTAAAGTCTATATCATTGATGAAGTGCACATGCTCAGCACTTCTGCCTTTAACGCGCTGCTTAAAACGCTCGAAGAACCACCTTCACACGTGATCTTTATCCTCTGCACAACTGAAATCCACAAAATTCCAGCTACGGTACTGTCACGCTGCCAGCGGCACGAGTTCAGGCGCATTCCGGTGCCTACGATTGTCAAAAAATTGAGTGAGCTGACCAAGAAAGAGAAGATCAAGATCGAACCAGACGCGCTTAGTTTGATCGCGCGGCAAGCCACTGGTTCGATGCGCGATGCTATCTCACTGGTTGATCAGCTCTCGTCTATGTCCAAAACTATTACGCTCAAAGTTGCCCAGGAAGTATTGGGCACTGCTACCAGCCAGTCGGTAATTGAGCTGGTCGATGCAATTTTGGCAGAAGAAAGCGGCACTGGGCTTGAAATTATCCACAAAGCTCTTGACGGCGGCACTGATTCGCGCCAATACGCACGGCAGGTGGTCGATTACTTGCGCGATTTGCTCGTAATCAAACTGCAAGCTGGTCAAGATTTGGAGCTTACACCTGAAACGCGCCAAAAAATGACTGAACAGGCAGAAGGTTTTGAGATCAGCGACCTGGTTGCGATTATCAGCACCTTTAGTGAAGCTTCCACCGATCTAAAAGCAAACTGGCACCCCGGTTTGGGACTGGAATTGGCTCTGGCCGCCTCGATGTATCAACCTCAGCCTGTTTTGCAGCCAGTAACTTCGGCCGATGACCACCAGACTGGGCGTACCCGTACTAAACAGAGCGATACTCTCGCAGAAGAGAAGTTGAGTTCCGAAGCGGTTAAGGAAGCTAGCCCCACAACCGCAGCAGTCAAAGAAGTTGAAACCATTGAAACTGAGCCAACCTTTGTACCAGGAACTCCTCTGACGCTTGAACTAGCCTTATCACAGTGGGAGCGGGTCAGACGCGCGGTTGGATCAAAAAATCGTTTGACTGGCGCAGTGGTAAACTCGGGTAAATTGGTGCAGGCCAGCGGTGATACGATCGTACTCAATTTTTCCAGTGAGCTGCTGCGTGAGCGCATCATGGAAGAAAAAGCCAATAAGTTGGTGAACTTCATGTTGGCGAAGGTCTATGGACGGGACATTAACCTGATTTGTACAGTTGGCGACCAGAAAGTGAATATAAACACAAAAGGCGGCAAAACCGAGATCGATTTACTCGATTTTGCCATCAACAATTTAAACGGAGAGCTGCTTGAAACTGACACTACCCAAGCAGGAAAGGAAGAATAATATGGCAAAAGGATATCGCGCCCCTTCAGGAGGCACCAAAGGACAAAGTAATATGATGGCGCAACTGGCAAAGTTGCAGGAACAGATGGCACAAGCCCAAGCTGAACTGGCCGACGAAACCGTCACAGAAACAGCTGGTGGAGGTGCTATTTCGGTCACGATGAGCGGAAATCAAGTTTGCAAGGGCGTAGAGATTGATCCGGGTTTGCTGGAAGATGCGGATTCGGAAATGCTGCAGGATTTAGTTTTAGCGGCAGTCAATAAAGCCTTGGATAGTTCCCGGGCACTTTCTGAAGAAAAATTGGCACCATTTTCCAATATGCTTGGTGGCTTAGGGATGGGTTTTTAGCTTTATGCGGTCAATTCCGGATCCAGTTCAAAACCTGATTGACGCTTTCTCGCGCTTACCCGGGATCGGACCAAAATCGGCATCCAGGTTGGCTTTTTTCTTGCTGAAATCGCCTGAAGCGCTCACCCTTGAACTGGCGGAAGCGTTGGAAGCCTTAAAAAGCGAGACTTCCCAGTGCCAGCAGTGTTTCAATATCACCTTGGCAGGTGAGGATATTTGCGAGATATGCGCTTCTTCTGAACGAAGCGATGAGACGATCTGTGTGGTTGAGGAGCCGCTTGATGTGCTGGCAATCGAGCGCACAGGCGTCTACCAGGGCAAATATCACGTGTTAATGGGCGTGCTCTCTCCAATTGAGGGCATCGGACCTGACCAGATCAAGATTTTCCAGCTGCTCGAACGATTGAAAAACGGGCACACCAAAGAACTCATCATTGCCACTAATCCTTCAATGGAAGGTGACGCTACTGCTTTGTATTTGCAGCAGCGTGTTGCGCCAATGGGCATCAAGGTTACTCGTTTGGCAAGAGGACTGCCGGTGGGTGGGGATATCGAATACGCTGACCAAAACACACTTCAACGCGCATTAGCGTACCGTCAGACGATGGAATAGCCTTCATAGATAGTATTTTCCAGCCTCCTCAGGGTATTGCGGTGTTCCGCGAAATAGAATTCATCAACCCTCTCCAATGCAGAGGGTCCGTCGCAGATCCCAGCCTCGAAGAGGCTGTGGACTGAGCGGGGGTGAGGTGCTGGAGACTTACTTCCGACCACATGCCACCAGGTTAGCCCACAATAGTCTACAGAGTCGGGGTACTTTCCAAGACCGGCATGGACAAATCATTTCTTTGCCGTAAACGTAAGGAACGGTCTTGTTGTTGAGACAATGATGGCTTACATATTGTTTAGGCTGATTGTTTATATTTTTATTGTCCAAAAACATCATCTCGGATTTTTGAAGCAACCCCGTTTTTCCCACGGTGACGGGTCACCACGGGGGGTGACCACTACATCTGGTGTTTGAGGGAGAGGTTGC
>CAZYIJ010000182.1:0-3216 GCA_964647425.1 uncultured Anaerolineaceae bacterium | reverse complement strand
GAAGGGTGTGCTCGAGACGGTCAGGCAAAATGGTCAGGTCAATTTTGTTCATGTGAATTCCTTCTAAAATTATTGTTTATAGTCAAGGCGGGCAGGGTTAAAAGGTTCTTTTGGACCCTCCGCGACAATGTAAAGTGGTCTGCCTTTGGCTTCGTCGTAGGTGCGACCGATGTACTCACCGAGAATACCCATGCCAATCAGCAGAACGCCCGCAAGAAAAATCAGGCTAAGCCAGGTGGCGAGGATGTAGGTGAGGTCGAAATTGTTAAAAATTGCCAGAAGCAAGTAGATCAGTAATAAAACCAGGCTCAACCCGACCAGGAAAATTCCTCCAGTAGTGAGGAGTTTGAGTGGATAGGTTGAGAAACCAGTGATTGCGTTAAGAGCAAGTTGCAACATCTTTTTAAGTGGGTAATGGGTTTGACCAGCATGGCGGGCATGGCGTTTATATTCAACGCCGATCTGCTTGAATCCGACCCAGGCACCCATCCCGCGCAAGAAGCGATTTCGCTCGCGCATGGTGTTGATGACATCGAGAGCAGTACGATCGATCAGACGGAAGTCACCCGTGTTCAGGGGGATCTTAACGTCGGTTATCTTGAAAATCAGTTTGTAAAACAGCGAGGCTGTGGTCAATTTGAACCAACTTTCGCCCTCGCGCTCTGAACGTACGGCATAGACGATTTGGTAGCCTTCCCGCCATTTTTCAATCAAGTCGAGGATGACCTCGGGCGGATCCTGCAGGTCGGAATCGATGATGGTAACAGCCTGTCCACGGCTGTAATCCATGCCAGCGGTAACGGCGATTTGGTGACCGAAATTACGGGCAAAGATCACTGGTCTGACGCGCTCATCCTCTAATGCTAACTTGCGGATCACGTCAGTTGAACCATCAGAACTGCCATCATCAACGAGAATCAGTTCCCAGGGTTCGCCGGTGCTATCCATGACCTCTTTTACCCGGGCATAAAGCAGGGGCAGGTTCTCGAGTTCGTTAAAAATGGGCGCGATCACACTAAAAACAGGTTCAGACACTTAAAACCTCCTTGAGTTTGTTCAGGCTTGGTTCAATGATGGGAGCAGCTTGGACCGATTGCATTGCCGCCCTGATGTCTTTTAAACCGCTGCCAGTTGCCAAAACGAGGGCTGGGGTGGTTGGGTTGATTTGATTGGTTTCGAGCGACTGCACCAAACCAGCATAAGCCGCCGCTGCAGCAGGCTCAACAAAAATACCCGCGCTGCCAAGTTTTGGAATGGCAGAAAGGATCTGTTCATCAGAAACGGTGATGAAAAAGCCGTCACTCTGGCGCACGCGGTTTAATGCGCGTAGCCCATCACGGGGCAAATCGACACTGATACTGTCAGCAATTGTTGTGGCATTGACTGCGCTTATCTGGTCGCTTTTTTGGACAAAGGCGTTGTAAATCGCGGCAGAACCTTCTGCCTGAACGCCGATCAAGCGGGGTAGTTTACTGATCCAACCCAGAGCGAGAAGATCCACGAAGCCTTTGGCAATCCCGGAGAGAATATTTCCATCACCGACGGGAATAAAGACGTTAAAGTCGTTGTCTAAGGGGAGATGGCGTAGCACCTGTTCCCAAATTTCCAACCCGGCAGTTTTCTTGCCTTCAACCGTGTATGGGTTATAGCCGGTGTTGCGGTTGTACCAACCAAATTCATTCGAGGCGGAAATGCTCAGATCAAAGGCATCATCATAGCTTCCATCAATGAGAACCACTTGCGCGCCATAGGTCAGAAGTTGGGCAATTTTTGCGGGTGGGGCGGAACGGGGAGCCAGGATGATGGCGCGCTTGCCGACGCTGGCTGCCATGCAAGCCATTGCCGCGCCTGCGTTTCCAGTTGAAGCGGCGATGATCGTGTCAATACCGGCTTCGATCGCTTTGCTGACCACGATCGCGCTGGCACGGTCTTTGAAAGAGGCGCTGGGATTACAGCTTTCGTCTTTAATAAAAAGGGTCTTCAAGCCCAGCTCTTTCCGAAGGCTCTCTGGTTGATAAACCGGGGTTAAACCAACCCGGTGAAGCGGCGTGTTTTCGAATCCGGCATCAGGGACGGGGAGCAATGGCGCATACCGCCATAGTGAGGCTTCCCGGCTCTCAAGAATTTCTGCCTGGTTGACTTCAGCGGGGTTCGCTTGAAAACTGAAGTGTGTATTCAGGTTGCCACCACAAGTCAGACAGGTATAGGTGACCTTTTCGGGCTCATATTTGCGCCCACATTGAGAGCATTGAAAATAGCTAACAGGCATTCTTAATCCAAATGTTCCTTATTAAGAACGATTTCTTGCCAGGTTCAACATGCCCAATGGAGGGTGTCACCTCTGGAAGATATCCTTCTACTATTCGACTATTCTACTGTAATACCTTTTTTACGGCACGATCCATGTGCCGCTTTTGCCGTCAAGGGCATCTTTAATGTGTTCCGGATCGGTGATCAAAGCTTTCTTGCCGCCGGCAGCCATGTATTTCAGGATCGCCTGAATTTTTGGCAGCATGGAACCCTTGGCAAATTGACCTTCCTCGATGTATTTTTGAGCGTCCGCAACGGTCATCTCGTCCAACCATTTTTGGTCTGGCTTGTTGAAGTTGATCGCTACTTTTTCTACTGCTGTACTGATCAGGAACAGGTCAGCATCGAGCATGCTGGCGAGGATGGCAGAGCCAAAGTCTTTATCGATCACGGCTTCAACGCCAACCAGGCTGCCGTCTTCATGCTGCATGACAGGGATACCGCCGCCTCCTACCGCGACCACAACAAAGCCGTTGTCAATCAGGCTGCGGATGGCAGCTGCTTCAACGATGGTCTGAGGAATGGGTGAGGGCACAACCCGCCGCCAACCGCGACCGGCATCTTCCACGACTACCCAACCGTCTTTTTGGCGTTTTTCCATTGCCAGAGATTCGTCCATGAACGAACCGATCGGCTTGGTCGGATTTTGAAAGGCAGGGTCGTTGGAATCGACGACGGTCTGGGTGACAACTGTTGCAGCTTGCTTTTGGATGCCGCGTTCTTTGAATTCATTGAATAAAGCCTGCTGGAACATATAGCCAATGGAGCCTTGGGTGTCAGCTCCGCAGTAATCCAATGGTACTTCATGTAATTCGTGGGCTGCAATCTCAGACCGGCGTAAAATGAAACCGACTTGCGGACCATTACCGTGGGTGATGACCACATCCCAACCGTCGGTGATCATGT
>CAZYIJ010000181.1:0-3247 GCA_964647425.1 uncultured Anaerolineaceae bacterium | reverse complement strand
CACTCAAAACAATTATGCATTCTTCACCCTTATGTATTGATAAATCATCCCTACTCCAACTTTTTGGATTAAGTTCAAAATAAATAATCTCTAACTTTATCTCTTTATTATAATTAGTGAAAGGAGTTAGGAATTCATATGTAACATTACTATTTGGTAATATTAGCTTCTTTCGTTCATTAGCACGTATAACGCTTGTAGATTTTTCATCATCCAAAAAAGTATATATTGGCGTTTCTAGGGCTAAAGCAATCTTTCGAAGGGAAGTGATGGATGGTTCAGCCAAATTGCGTTCTATTTGTGAAATATAACTAGCAGTAAGCCCTGTTAGTTCTGCTAATTCATTTAAAGTTAAACGCTTTTCTATACGATTATTTCTGATTTTATCACCTAACATTTAGTCTGTCCCCTTATTAAATTTTGTATCAAAATTATATTATACATAAGCGTCAAATGCACCTATCCTAAATAACCACTTTCAAAGTTTCTATACACAATATTACGATTCGTCTTTCCCTTTATTTATAAATACCCCATGAAGCAGTTTCCTTATGTTTTATTCTTTTGTTAAGTCTAATTACGGTGTATTTAAAATATTTATATTGAGTATTCAAAGGAGTCAATAATATAATTCTTACTGTTTTATATAAAGTCATTTGCAAATGCACTTGGGTCTACCTCTTGTTAAAAATCCTTTTAATGTGTTGTAGTTTTTACATATTTTTTATTGTACCGTTAATATGCGTTTTTTACAAGGTTTATTTTCTTATGAGTTTTTTGCTTTGTGCCCATTTTATTATTTTTTTGCAGAAGTCTACTCTATAAAATTCTTAACCTCAAGATAAAAATCACTCAAAGTGATTGACTATGACCAATTTATCCATATATTTACATCTGTCAATTAAAATAGGTACACTAAATACACATCAGTGTCTAACCATTTTTGAATGGTTTTGAAACTGATGTAAACTCTGTCATCACTTTGAATAAGCACCTAAACCTGTCATATGGATTACTTTATGCGCATTTAACAAGACTTCTTATTTTGTCTGCTTGACCTTCTTTTATTCTACCTACAGCCATAGCAAGCATGACACATAATGCTACTCCGCATTTTATTTTCATCTTTTTGATTCCACGGATATAATGCTTTTCAAAGCCAAAAGATTCATCAAGCCTACTGTTGACTCTTTCAACAGACGTTCTCTTGTCATAGACCCTATTCCATTTATAGCTTGCACGGTCAATCGGCGTGAATACCCTTTGATCCAATTCAATATCGATTCGTATTCCCTGCTTTACTGTACATTTCTCGAAATACTTGCATTCTATTCCGTATTGTTTAGCTGGACAAAGTTTTCTTAAAGTTCCGCATCTCTTTCTATCCTTTTCAAAGCCACCTACGCACATCTCCCATACTCGTCCTGTTTCCATGCAAGTACAATATACATTTCCTTTGTAATTGTAAGTTACGTTCTCATGATCTTGTAATTGGTGTGTTTTGTCTTCATCTTTCCACATGTTACGAATATCGATAACAGGCTTTACTCCGTAATCATTCCATAACTTTTCATGGAGTTTTATATCATCGTAACCTCTGTCGGCTATCATGGTTTCGCATCTTTTAATAAGTTCAGGATGATTTTGATTGAGATCACCTACCATCTTATGAGCCTGCTTAACCTCTGATTCAGAGGCCTTAGTTAATTCATAGGCAACTGGTAATTCATAATCTGCATCCACTATTAGATGCAGGCTATAGCCAAACCATGATACTATTTTTGACCATGCTGTTCCATCTTCTCGAATGCCTTTATATTCCTTTTTGCCCCAGTTGGCATCCAAATCTCGGCGACCATCTTCTACCTTGTTTTTATTCTCTCTTTTGGATAGAGATGAAATACCTTTACCGTCTATAGCTAAGTTTGAACCAAACCCCGGTAATAGTTCTTCCAGTTCGTCAACAAGTTTATCGAACATCTCATCAATCACTTCTTCTTTTTTTATTAGTTTATTTAAAAATCTCGAGTATATATATGCCTTTGGAATATTCCCATTGCGAAAGCCACACATAAAACGCAATTGTCCATTTCTAGATAATTCTCGTCGCAAAGACTCTATTGAAGAATGTTGAAACACAACTCCTGCCAGCACAGAATTCCACATAGCTCTAACCGGGAAATCATCTCGTCCTTTTCCCCTCTCTTTCTCTAGTATCTGCAGTCACTCTTCATCAGGCATATATTCGATAACTAAATCTAATCTTTCTAAATTGTATATTACGTTTTTACAGTGCACCTCAATCGTTTAACTTGTGCATGGCTTTCGCTTAAAATGTGCACTCATTACGCTTTAATTGAGCATGCTAAACGGAAGCCGTGCAATGAGAGTAAATCACTCTCCTTGGAAAACAAAAGCGCTAAACTCCAGGGTTTGGGACGGAGTCCCAAGAATTATTATGAAGAATTACTCCCAAATATTACAATTAATTAGCAAAATTTATGTATGCACAACGTCTCCGGTCATAATGCACAATCTGTCCGGTTTTAATGCTCAATTATGTGCGGCATATTCATAAATCTCCTAAATCTTCAATTTCACTCCACACAAATAGTGTTTGTTGTGGTATAATAGCCATGTTGAAAACTCCTTTCTATGTTGTGTTTTTGTAGCCTTTTTCAACTACTATTATACACTAAAAGATTGGAGTTTTCATCTATTTCAAGCCTTTTTTAGACCTTTTTACGTGTTTGGGGTGGATTTCAAGCTTTCTATTTATCCACAGCACTCAAACTCGCATTGTTCCATGTGATTTTGGGGGAAAGTTATTTTCTACCTGCTTTACAACCATTGCCTTTACTATGTCTGCAGACATCGCAATTAGCTCTCTTATATGTATCCAATTCAAATAAATATGTGAAGCATAAGGAAACCTTTTAGCATATATTTCTTAACATCTTTGATGTTTATGATATAACAGATTCATTAACCCGTTATGTATTATTAAGGTGATATTGCAACTTAAGATATTCTTATTTCGATAAGTAAACTTTTGTACCCAAGGTGATTTTACAACATTAAAGTTAGAAATTGTTCATTCGCTACAAACGGCATTTTTCAGCTTGTTATGCTAGTAAGTAGTATGTTTTATACTGTATGCCTTAATTTCTGCAAATTCATCTCATGGCTAAATCTTCTTGCTTCTATTTTTTTCACAGTTTACATATATTATTTCATCTCGAAACAT
>CAZYIJ010000180.1:0-3253 GCA_964647425.1 uncultured Anaerolineaceae bacterium | reverse complement strand
CAATCTGTCAACCATGTGTCCGAACACCTGTCAGCGATCTATCCGGTCTATACACGTACGGAGGGGGCTTGCTCCCTCCATTTAGTCACATCGGAAAACATCTGGCGGAGCGAAGGTGGTTACAGTCAGTGTTGGGACTAAAGCTCCAGTGTACGGAGGGGGCTTGCTCCCTCCATTAAATCATATGGAAAACATTTGGCAGAGCAAAAGTGGGTACAGACATTTGACAATGCAGGTTCTTGGCCACCTTTTTCCTTTATATAAAAATAAATAGAAGCCTAAGTCATACTAAATTTGATTATCGCAAAGAAAAATTAATTAGGAATTGCTTTTCTCGCTAATTCGTCAACGCGTTCATTCATCGGATTGCCAGCGTGACCCTTTACCCAAACCCAATCAACCTGGTGCTTTGCCAATTCAATATCCATTTCTTTCCAGAGGTCGATATTTTGAAGCTGACCATGCTTGCGTTTCCAATTGCGCTTTTTCCAATCTTCCAGCCACGAGGTTGCGCCATTCAGAAGATAAGAAGAATCTGTATGAAACCGAACCTGGGATGGCTTTTTCAGGCAGCGTAACGCTTCAAGGGCTGCCCTAACCTCCATTCGGTTGTTGGTCGTCTCTTTCTCTCCCCCACTGATCTCCATTTCTTTGCTGCCAGAGCGCAAGATCGCAGCCCAACCACCAGGACCAGGGTTGCCGCTGCAAGCCCCATCGGTGAAAATCTCTACTTTAGGTAAATTGGTCAAGGGCGCTGCTCCTGGTTGATTTGAGTTGTTTGCTCAAAAACGTCGAGGATGTTGAGAAAGTATTCTTCATCAAGATTGAAGATTCGTTGATAAGCATCCTGAAACACAAGTCGCACCTGCGCCCAATCTGAAGTCTGCGGAACCACTGTAATTATTGGATCGCTTTGTAAAGCTGCTGTCCAATAAGGATGCTCACTGGCGTAATCAGGGGCGATTTGAGCCGGATCACCGATCGCAGGCCAAAGATTGTGGATCTCTACCAACCGTGCTTGCTGAGCAGGTTCCATCAGCCAGCTGGCAAAAATCCAAGCTGCCAACTCTGAATCAGAGTCAGATCTTTGAATCGCGAACGAGAGTGGCTCGAGCACGAGGTAACTGTCACCATTCAAACCAGGATAGCTGAGGGTGGTCCAGGCATCCTGAAAATTACCAGATTCCTGGTAAGCCGCCTGGTACGGAAGGTCACTTAAGGCTCCTTCAGTGATCACTGCATAACGATCTGAAAAGTAACGGAAAGATGTGGGCTCAACTCCTACCCAGAGTTGGTCTTCTACAAAACCTGACTTCAGGAAATAAAACGAGGCCATCAACGGTTCAGGCTGAGGTACAAAGTAATCTCCCTGGGTTTGAAAATCCCCACCATACGAGCTGTACCAACTTTGAGCAGCGAGTGGAGACTGTGAGAGCCACACGCCACCTGTGCCGTTGTTGTAATAATTTGCATCAACATTATTGGCATCCATTGCCGCTTGCGCTAGTGTCAGAATGCTCTCCCTGTTAGCAGTAGTACCGCTATATCCCAGGTCTTCAGCCCAGGTTTGGTTGTAAAGCAAAATTCCGGCGTTATAAGCAATTGGAATCGCATAGTGCACAGATTCCCCAAATTGAGGGGTAAACTCCGAAAAAGGCGAGTTTGTTTCAAAGTAGCCAGTTACTCCAAATTTCTCGTCCCTGGCGTAGTTATCGAGAGCTAAAAATTGAGTGTCAGGGTACGCTGCCAACAGGTCAGTACCCATGCCAATCACCAGATCATCGTCCACCAAGCCGTCCTTGAGATCGTTGGCAAGCCCAACAGTCCCACCGGAAGCAACGCCGACCACATGGATGCCCCACAGATTGTCCAAATTAAAATCGCGGATCATCTGGTTGAATTGCTCGCTGGAATCAAAAAATGGGTGGCGAACGGTGATACTCAGCCCTTTCAGAAGTTTATCGGTGATCTCGATTTTAGGAACTGTCGGTGTTGCTGTCGGCAAAATGACTTCTTCTGGTTCCGGTGTAGGACTGGAGGTTGGGATTGAATTGGTAAAAGTCGGTTCAATCGTTTCGCTGCCAACTGGCATAAAAGCAGAACAGCCGGTCAGAAAAAGCTGGCTAAATATTAAAGCAGAAAGCAAAATTTGCAATTGTTTACGTTTCAAAAATACCTCTCTTGAGCGGGAATGGATGGGAGTCGAACCCACCTCGGCTCTTGCGACCCGACACTGATTTTGAAGACCAGGAAGCCCACCGGGACCTAACCATTCCCGCAAGAAGGATAATTCAGACGAGGTTTTTTTTCAACCTCAATGTCTATCATTCTCTTTTCGCTCCAGAGCGATGCTTCCTTATCTGCTCAAATTAATTGTAATGACTATTTTGAGATTAACTTGATAAACAATCTGGTATTTTTTTAATCGATATGATAAATTAGTTGATGGATTAACTAAATTAACATTTTTTACGAAAATTAGAGGCATTAGAGAACAGATGACTAATCATCATAACCACACCCCAGATTGGGTCAAGAACGCTGTGTTCTATCAAATTTTTCCAGATCGCTTTGCCTGGAGCAGCCAGGTAGTCAAACCAGGCAACTTTGAGGATTGGGATAGCTTGCCCACCCCTCACGGCTTCAAGGGCGGCGACTTAATGGGCGTTTACGAAAAACTGGACTATTTGGAAGATCTCGGCATTAACGCCATTTACTTCAATCCAATCTTCAAATCAGCTTCAAATCACCGCTATCACACATTCGATTACTACCAGGTCGATCCCCTTTTGGGTCGTGATAAAGCTTTTTTTACCCTGCTTGAAGAAGCCCATAAACGCAATATCCGCATCGTTCTTGACGGTGTTTTTAACCATGCCAGCCGTGGATTTTTCCCTTTCAATCATGTCATGGAACTGGGTGAAGCTTCTCCTTACTACGACTGGTTTAACATCCGGTGTCTCCCGCTCAATGCTTTTGGCGGCAAGGCAAATTACGAATGCTGGTGGAACCTGCCCGCATTGCCTAAGTTGAATGTCAAGAATCCTCAGGTGCGCCAATACGTTATGGGAGTTGCCAAATATTGGGTTGAAAAAGGTATTGACGGCTGGCGGCTGGATGTGCCTTTCGAGATCGATGATGATGAGTTCTGGGAGGAATTTCGAGACGTTGTGAAAACGGCCAATCCAGAGGCTTACATTGTTGGTGAAGTTCCATCTGAGGCACAACGTTGGCTCAATTCTGGAAAAATGTT
>CAZYIJ010000179.1:0-3266 GCA_964647425.1 uncultured Anaerolineaceae bacterium | reverse complement strand
AATAGGACATTTCTAAATTGCTGAGATTAGGACATTTCTAAATTGCCTTGACATTATTTAATGCAGATTAGCAATATTCTCTTAATTATATACAAATATGCCAGGCAAAACTATGCTGGAAGCAGCAGAATTGCCCCCACAATTAAAAATTGTCCCAGGTGATAGGAAGAAATGATCCAGAATTTGTACTTTGGCAGGCGTCTATCCAGTTTATCAAGACCAATCATCACATCAGAGATAAAAAATAATATTCCGCCAATCCCTGCCAATACAGCTGCCAGGTCAGACCAGGCTGGACGCGCCAGGCACAGCATTGCGCTGATGGCCATTGCCAATGCAAGGTTTCCATAAATCTTGAGAAACGGCAAAAAGGATTTATTAAGCTCCGATGTTATCGCGAATCTTTCAATTGCCAGGTGTAAAATCAGGATCCCAGCCAAAAGTGCGAAGGTAGCCATGACCATTACAGGTTTTGAAGGCAAGCTGGCGTTAAACCCCCAGATATAAAACAACTGTGTCAGCGAAAAGGCTGCCATTCCGGCAAGGAACCAACGTGTTCCTCGTGGGATCAGGAAAATATCCCCGATCAACGAGAAGACAAGGCCAAGAAGAAATGGCAAACGAATTACGCCAAAAGCCCCTTGTAGCAGGAAAAGTACGATTAACCCAAACAAGACCAGTGGCTTCGTGATGTAATAGGCGGTCAGGTTCCCTCGCCAGATTGCGATCCAATTAGCCAGGGTGACCAAGCCAATTACAATTAGCAAGATCGTTTGAATCCAATCAGGCATTATCTCCCGCACCAGACAATCCTATCCTGCTTAGAAAAGCGGGATCGTTCTTCCAATTCTTTTGAGTTTTTACCTGCAAATCGAGAAAAACTCTTTTCTTCGTCATTTCTTCCATGGCAAGTCGCGCGTCAGTGCTGATTTTTCGGATCATACTGCCTTTTCTACCGACAACGATCCCTTTTTGAGCTTCCCGCTCTACAAAAATTGTTCCATGAATGTAAAGCATATCGCTTTCGCGCTCTTTGTATTCATCCACTTGGGTTGCGATGCTGTATGGTAGTTCGTCATCCAGATTTTCCATTGCAGCAGCCCGGATCAGTTCAGCCGCGATATCCCGTTCGAAATCTTCTGTGATCTGATCGGTCGGGTAAAATTCTGGTCCGAGAGGGAGCAGCGCATGAATTTTGTCGATCAGTTTAGCCACACCTTTACCAGATCTGGCTGAGATTTCAATCGAAGGATCTTCGGGAAACAAGGACTGAAAGGCTTGTTTGTTTTGAGACAGCTGTCCCGGTCCCGCCAGGTCGCTCTTGTTGAAAACCAGGATAACTTTTTGCGTACTCCGTTTTTCTTTAATCAGAGAGGCAAGTTCACGGTCCAACTGATCTGGCTGTTTAGTGATATCAGCAATAAAAAGAAGAATATCAGCGTCTTCGAGGGCAAACCTGACCTCATTGTTGATGAAATGGCTCAATTTGTCTTTAGCATCGTTTAATCCAGGAGTATCAGTAAAAATCATCTGGTACTCGTCGGTTGTCAAAATGCCAAGCTGCCTGCGTCGTGTGGTTTGAGGTTTGAAAGACACACCTGCAATCAGCTGTCCCATGATTTGGTTCAGTAATGTGCTTTTCCCTGCGTTGGGTTTTCCGACCAGGGCAATAAAACCCGATTTGAAGTTTTCATTATTTGTTTCCAAGTTTCCTCACTTAGTAAAAATCACTTTTCCATTGACAATTTTATGCTCTTCGAATTCTAGCAATTGTTGTTTTATTTTGAGTCCATCCTCAGCCGTGAAGCCATGTAAAGATTGATCTGATGCGATCACGCGATGACAGGGCACAATTAACAGGAAGGGGTTATGTGCTAAAGCACCTCCAGCAGCTCGTGCTGCCTTCGGATTCCCCGCCAGCCGTGCCAATTCGCCGTAACTGATAACCTCCCCCCAAGGGATTTGCGCCGTTTTCCGAAGAGCATTCAAGCGAAATGGCGGCATTCCAGACCAATCCAATGGTAAATCAAATCGCTTGATAGCACCTGAAAAGTAACCTTGCAATTGGGTTTCAGCTTCTTCAATAAATCCAATTGACGTTTTTTCCAGGCTCAGTTTATCTGCTTTACGACTCAACAGAATAACACTGGTTAACCCAGAAAGGCTGGCACTGATCCGAATCGTGCCGATAGGAGTGATAATATCTTTGTAAGTAAGCAAAATCAATTTCTCCTTATTAAATCGTAGGGTAATCGTAGGTTAAACGTCAAGTAATACTCTTCTATTTATTGTAATATAAAGTTGTAAGGGCGACTTCTCTTCTTCTTCTCCTCCTTAATACCCTAATGCTGCGGTCGGCGTCCGCAGCATTAGCTCGTTAAAAGTTCAGATACTTTTGTATTCCTCTGGACGGTTGGGTCTTGGTCCAGCCAGGTAAACCCGATCAAAAAGATACCTATGTACGGAACGGCCGGTGTCCGTTCCTTCTGTTCGTGACAGCGTTCGAAAGTATCCCAACGCCGTTTGCAATATGGGCATACTGAGCATAGGCTATTACTATCAGGTTTCCAGCATAGAAATGATAAGCTTCTTCCATCGTCGGAATGACAGATTAAGATCGCTGCAATCCAACTCGATCTGCGATAAAATCAAGTCAGTCAAAAAACCTGGAGTAAAAAATGGAAAATCGAGAAACTTACCCTATCACGATTGCTGGTATTGAAAGGAGCTTGCCACTTTTCGAAGTAAAACCAGGGCTGCGGATCGCTATTCTCAACATTTTAGGTGATGTCGAGCTGGTAGACGCTTGCGCTGCCGAACTCAATCGCTTGTTAGCAGATACTGATTATGACGTCATCCTCACCCCTGAAGCCAAGTCCATCCCGCTTGCTCACACGCTCTCAAAATTGAGCGGCAAACCGTACATCGTCTTGCGAAAAGAATATAAACCTTACATGGGGAACGCGATCTCCACCGAAACCTTATCTATAACAACAGGCAAAGCACAGACCCTCTTCCTTGATGAAAAAGACTTCGAGGTGATCAAGGGCAAATTCGATGGTGTTAATATTATTATTTTTTTTAGTGATTGAGAGGACCCTCAATAATTCGTTCATGTAAGAGGCCGAGTTTCCCTTTTCAATATAAATTTTTAGTATGCCTAGTTTAAGTGCTACAGATGCGTTTAGTGGGCGACTCAAGCCGTGGAAGATTGCACTTAAAGCGTCTTCGTTTTCGTTCATTTCGATGAAATTAAGCGCACGGAT
>CAZYIJ010000178.1:0-3288 GCA_964647425.1 uncultured Anaerolineaceae bacterium | reverse complement strand
GGGACTGTGTTAGATGGTTGGGAGTTCGAATCCCCACAAGGGGACTGTGTCTCTCCGGGGGCATTTTTATTTTCGTCATCGCGAACCTCTTTCGTGAAGCGATCTCCCCGTAGGGCGAGATTGGAAGCGTCCTGGCCTTGTGTGGCGTGGACGTTGCCTGCTTCCAATCCGCCATAACAAGGTTTGGATAAAACGGCGGATTGAGGAGGGTGGATTCCATAATCTCATACCTGTAAAAACTCCTCGATCTCGCCCTACATGTTCTCAGTTTCAACTCAGCGAATTTCGCAGACAATGATTTAACGTTCTCAATCTCGCCCAACACTGGTACCGCCTTAAATCTGACGGTGTTTGTATCCATCGTATAATCTACCTCATGGCTAAAATTGTCAACGGACGGGAAAGAGTCTGGCAAATCCTTGATTTGGTCGGCAGCGGCGACGCTGGCGAAGTTCTGCGCGTTTTCTCTCAACCTGGAAACCTGCAAGGAGTGATGAAACGACCGGTACAAAACGTCTCCGGCGGTACCATCGTGCGCCAGGCAGGTCAGATCGAGACCGAAGGCAAAATACTGGCGGCACTTGAAGGAATCAATTTCACCAGAAACAGCCTGACTGTGCACACACCGCTTTTGCTCGACCGCAGCATCGAAGGTACATCAAACACCGTCAACCTCTTTATTGTGAGCGAGGAAGTCCAGGGAAAGTCAATTTCCACACTGCTGGCTGAACGGCTGAGCACAGGTCAAGCAATTCCGCAAAACGTGGTTCTAAAAGTGCTCTCCAGCCTACTGTTGCTCCTCGAGAAAGTCCATTCCAAAGGGGTGGTTTGGAATGATGTCAAGATGGATCATATTTTCTGGAACCCAGACACAAAAACCATGAGCTTTATCGACTGGGGCAACGGTTTCTTCTTCCAGCCACAGGCAGACCTTGAAAACAGTCCGATCTGGCAAGACTACACTCAAATGATCGAGGAAGGGCTCAACCTGCTCAACCAAACCTCGCCTCATCTCATCCACGATCTTGGCTGGCCTTTGCATTCTTCAGAAATTACACCCGAAGGCATTCCACAACTGCGTATGCGCGTTGAGTACCTCGAAAGCTATCTTACAATGCGAGCTATCGAGTACGAATTGCTCTTTGAACGTTTCACCAAATCAATGCCCGATTTGGATGCACTTAACCAAACCCTCGAGTTGAACCAGGAGCTTCAGCAATTTGGAATTAACACAGATCTCACCGGCCTGCTTTCAGCAGCCCAGAAACTACTGTTCAGTTATCTCTCTGAAGGCGATTTCGAACAAGTTGACCAATTGCTGAATTTGATCGATACAGCCTTACAAGACAAACTACCGCTGGAATGGCAATTAGCAAGTTTTTTGCTGAAACTGAAGGATCGCCTCCCGGTAGACGATCTCAGCGAATTACTTGGAGACGTCTTCTCTTCAAATTGGGTTGACGCAATCTGGCAAGCCAGAAGGATGATTGATAGCGATAGAGAAACCAACGAACTCGCTTCTTCAGTTATTGCTATGCGCAATTTGCACTTAAATTCGGGGTCTGCCCCAACAATCTATGCAGACCTCCAAACCTTTCTGGCGAAGCTGCAAGAACAGTTGACCTATGTTCAATCCGCTTCTCCCAACTCTGCTGAACTGCTGAATTTCCTTTCAACTCTGCAAGCGAGAGTGCAGGAGATCGCTTCACACTGGTCAACGCTTGCTCCCACCGAGGTACTTGGCAACCAGCTCTTCAATCTTCGCCAGGTGCTGGGTGAGGTTACTGCCTTCAGGCTCAAGCTCCCTGACGGGCTCTCTGAACGACTCCAAAGAGCGCTTGCCTCAACGCGGGATATTTACCAGAACTGGAATGCAGCTGATATTGATGCCTGCCTCAAAGCCATCAAAAAGCTTTACACACTGGAGCCGACTCTCGACTATTTGCTGCCTCTGGCCGGCTCACTAACCAGGATGAAACAGACTTTGGACGACTTTGAAATCGGACCGGAATCTGAGCAGTCGGTTAATACTTTCGCGACCGAGTTGTTAGGCCGAGCAGATGACCTGCCCAAACACCTGGGTATACCAGATTGGTTCGGGAATTACAACCTGGCACTGAAGGAAATGAGCCGGGCGATCAACCTCGAGAACCTGCAGGATCTTGCCCGCCAACATGACTGGCCGACTCAATGGATTTACCAGCCAGGCTTGAAACTGGACGTTCAATACGATCATTTAGCTCAATCACAGCTGAATGAGCAGCAGACTTCCGTTTTGGCCTCTTTCCACAATCAGCTTCGCGGTTCAAGCTCCAGAGCAGAACAATTACTCAACATACGTCGCCTCTTACCTGCCAGTTATGCTTCCTATAAAGAGTTGGAAGAGGAATTCCAATTCGCATTTTCAGACATTCCAAGGGAACCTTACTCTCCTGAGTTGAAAAATTTTCCCGCTCAGGATGCTGATGGAGTTAACCTGGCTCTGCATGTACTGGCTCTGACGGAGAAGTGGAAGACAGCTGCAGAAACTGGAGACTGGTTCCTGATGGAATCACTCACCGAGCAGCTCGCGACTGGTTGGACCCACTTGGAAGAATTGCAAAATGCTTCAAAATTATGGGTCAGTGAGGTTTTACCCGCCTTAACTGAGATAAAACAACGCAAATGGAAATCCATCCGCTATAAGCAGCTGCTCAAGCAAAAACTTCCAACCCTCTCAAAGGCACAAGCTCATCTTTATACTTTTATCTGCGAATGGCAAAAAATTGACTTCCAAGGGCTTTACCCTGAACTATTAAACGAGCTGGTTTATCAAAGTGATGCTGCCCAAAGTGCCTTTTTCGAGGCCTGGCAACAATTGTTACGCTCAGAGTCTCGCGCCACTGTCTGGTTAACCCAAAACCAGCAAAGCATTTTCAGCGAAATTAACCAAATTTTACTCACGCTTTATCGCCATTTGCGAGCACTACAGCGAAACTTTGAGGTGATTAACCAACCTGAAATGGCCCGTACCCGTCTTGCCCAAAATGCAGCTGGTGACCTGGTTTTCCTCCTGATCAAGATAGACGAAACGATCAACCCAACCCGCACTGCCAACCCGGTTTTCAAACGCTGGCAGCGCCAATACCTGGATTTGCTCTCTGTTGCAGACAGCAACAAAATTCGGCAGGGAATTCAGGAAATTGAAAGCATCCACCCACTTTTGCCCTGGTTTGATGAACTGGTAAGGCGTGATGCTGGCTACTTTGAACAGTCCGTCTCCCAACAATGGTAAAATAGCTGGACTTT
>CAZYIJ010000177.1:0-3322 GCA_964647425.1 uncultured Anaerolineaceae bacterium | reverse complement strand
GAGGTCAAATCCAAACTGATTGGCGTGACAGAAACCAGCTTGTCCAGCAACACCGCTTTTAGGTCACTATCGTCTTCAACCGTAGCCTCATCCACCCGGGTATAGTAACCAACCGTCTCTACACCTGTCTCAGGGTCAAATTTTGAGGTCACTTCAAAATAACGTTGGCGCGATTGGCGTGTCACCACCCAGGGCGTTTCCGGTGTGGCAGCCGTCGGAACATCGATCTTTAATACATCTACATCAAAAGGCATCTCAAGACGCAGAAGTTTTTCCGCGAAGTAACCCGTAAACCAAGCCGCAGTACTGAAATCAACCTTATCCGAAAGGTTAAAATGCTCACTGACAGCAGTCTGCAAAGAAACCGCCAAAGCAGGATAACCAAACGAAGCAGCTTCAAGTGCTGCCCCAATCGTACCGCTGACCGTAACTCCGGAAGCGACGTTTTCCCCATAGTTGATGCCAGAAACGACCAGGTCCGGTTTGACGTCAGCCATAACACTGAGCAAACCATGTAAAACCGCCTGCGCAGGCGACCCGCCGATACCATGAACCTGCCAGGTTTGTCCGTTGATCTGCAACTCCTGGGTTTCTCTGACTCCGTCAGATTCGCGCGGCAACGCTCGCCCCATGGAAGTTTGTTGTACTCTTGGAGCAACTACATGCACATAGCCGAGTTTCGAAAGCGCTTCCGCCGCAGCCCACAAGCCGGGCGAGTTGATGCTGTCATCATTGGTTAATAAGATTTGAGGGCGTTTATTATTTGTCATGCTCCGATTTTACTCGAGGAAACGGAATCTGAGGGCTCTTGTAAACTTAACAGGGATTGGATCATAATTTCGCTGTTTGATTGGTGACTCCGGTATAATTACGCCATGCTAAAACTCCTACATTTTGCTGACGCTCACATCGATATGACCAATTTTGGTTCTCATGACCCCGAAACCGGTCTGCCAGAACGGGTAATGGACTTTCTACGAAGCCTCGACACTATCGTTCAGACTGCCATTGATGAAAAAGTGGACCTGGTCATCTTTGCCGGCGATGCCTACAAAGACCGTGCCCCCGCACCGACATTTCAGCGCGAATGGGGTCGCCGTCTGATGCGCCTGTCAAAAGCCGGTATTCCTACTATTTTGCTCACTGGCAATCACGATATCTCTCCTTCTCAGCGTAAAGCCCATGCCATGCAAGAGTTCGATACCCTTGCTCCCGAGCACATCCGCGTCGTCAGCAGCCTGCGCCTGCTCACCCCTGCTGACCTGGAAGGTCTGCCTGTCCAAATTCTGGCAATTCCCTGGATCACGCGTGCCGGTGTCATGCAGTCCATTACCGCGGGTGAAACCGAAGAGGAAGACCCCCTGCGGGTCATTGAAAACAGCGTTTCGGATTGGATCAACCTCGCTCTCAGTGAAACTGACCCGAGTATCCCGACGATTCTAACTGCGCATGCTTCGGTTGCCGGAGCAAAGCTGGGTAATGAGCAGGAAATCAAGATCGGGCGGGATGTCATGTTACCGCTGGGACTGGTTTGCAATCCGCGTTTCGATTACGTTGCCCTTGGTCACATCCACCGCCACCAGGATCTCAACCTGGGCTCCCATCCGCCGGTTGTTTATCCCGGCTCAATTGAACGGGTAGATTTTGGCGAAGTAAACGAAGAAAAAGGCTTTGTGATTGCCCAAATCGAAAAGGGTCATACCACGTATCAGTGGCGAAAACTGCCAATCCGCAAGTTTATCGACCGCAGCGTTACCCTGGTTGATGAGTTGAATGTAAATGACAAAATAATCGCCGCCATGCCATCGCAAGCAGAGCTGAAAGACGCCATTGTGCGGCTGAAAATTACCTATCCGCAGGGTTTTGAAGTGTTGATCGATGAAACGCGCTTGCATACCTATGCAAAGGATGCCTTCGAGTTCAAACTGCACAAAATTTCCATCTCCGAAGCTCGCAGCCGCCTGCCAGATGGTCAGGTGACCAGTTCGTTGAGCCCTCTTGAACTGCTGGATTGGTTTTGGAAAGAAAAGCACGAGGATGAAGGGGAGCGTGAGCGCCTCCAAAACCTCGCTCAAGACCTGATCAACCAGGTTCAGAGCGGCGAGGAATAAACCATGACCATTACCGTTGAAGAAGCAAAAGCCTGGTATCAGGAAGCAGATGAAGTTCATAGTTTTGAACATGTTTTGCGCGTCAAAGTGATGGCTGAACGGATCGGTAAGGCAGAAGGGGCAGACCTCGAGATCATCGAAGCAGCCGCCTACCTGCACGACTCGCGTGGTGCCAGCCCATCTGAGGGTGGAAAAGAGCGAAAAGAACACCACATTGCTTCCGCAGAATTTGCCGGTGAAGTACTTGCAAGCAAAGGCTGGTCGCAGAAACGCATTGAGGCAGTACAGCACTGCATCCGTGCCCACCGCTACCGCCATAATGGCGAGCGCCCCGAATCGCTGGAAGCGCAGTGCTTGTTTGATGCTGACAAACTGGATGTTCTGGGTGCAGTTGGCGCAGCCCGCACAATTGCCTACGCGGTTTTGGCTGGGGAGCCCGTCTTAAGCGAACCTTCCCAGCAATTTCTGGAGACAGGTATTAAAGAGCCGGGAGAACCCCACAGTTCCTATCACGAGTACCTCTTCAAACTCAGGAAGGTCAAAGACCAGCTCTTTACCAGAACTGGCAGAGCCATCGCGCAAGAACGGGATACTTTTCTGACTGAATTTTACGAACGCTTGCTGGCAGAATACAAAGGCGATCGCTAACTATTTTGCCTACTTCGTCGCGCAGGCGATGCAGGGATCGAAAGCACGCACAACCCGTCCAACCGCCCGAGCAAGTTCATTGCTGATCCCGTCCGGACCAACATAGCGTTTGGCTGCCACCATCAGCGCTCTACGGATTGCCAGCATATTATGAACTGTAGGGATAATGAAATCCGCGTTTTTGATCAGTCCGTTTTCTACCTCGTAACGATGAATCAACGGACCACGGGGAGCTTCCACCAAGCCAAAACCAATCCCATCACTGGGGGCATACTTGACCATAGTTTCGCCGTTCTGTAAATCAGTTTCGAGCATTTGTTTGGCTTTTTCCAGCGCGTAAACCAACTCGATTCCCCGGCAAAGGTCAAAGAACAAGATTGCGTGAGCGGGTTTTCCGTAAGTGTCACCAAATCGTTTTAGGTAAGCGTCGGCTATTGGAGTACCAAAGGATTCTGTCAGGTTAATTCGAGCCAGGCTGTTTGCCCGCATGATATGACCTTGAAAATCACTGACCCCCGCGTACGAGTAGTCGCTGCTTTCGATATTGATATATTTTTCATACT
>CAZYIJ010000176.1:0-3359 GCA_964647425.1 uncultured Anaerolineaceae bacterium | reverse complement strand
GATGATCCTGCTCGCGGGTGCTGCCAACGCGGAAAATCTCCTTATTATTTTCTTCTCCGAAAATGTCAGCAATATCAGCCCGATCAGCCAGTTTTACCGCTGCATGGTGATTTGGAATAGTTTTGACTGGCATGGGAGACGGATCTTCAGTATGTTCCTTGCGCCAGGCTGAATAGTCGGGTGAAGCAAGATCAGGACCCTTTTCCTTCATCAGTACTGGCATGACCGCCAGGTTGGTAAAAAGGGTTTGCTCATTGAGGTAATCCGCCAGGTGAGGCGCGAAGCGCTGGGAGTTGAGTTGGTTGGCATAATGCTCATCGATAGCAGTCAGTCGCAAATCGGTGACCAGACCATAAAACCGCCAGTTGTTGCTGTCGATCACGACAAAAGCGCCTTCCTGCACCTCCTGTGGGGGCACTGTCAGGCGGACTTCCAGGTTCGCTTCCAGTCCACCGCCGATCACGTAGCCAATTGTAGTGTTTTGAGTAAGTGCTTGGTTTTCCATCTTATTCACGCTCCAGATCGGTCAATACGTCCAACACCGTTGTAAGACGTGGGTAGTCATCCCGTAACAGTGTGATCATTTTCTGGCAGGCTTGTTCGTACCAAGCACTGTCATCGGCAGATTCATGCGCGCTTTTTGCCTGGCGTAAATGAGCGGCGAGCAGTTCTTCCACCGGTTGATCCAGCAAGCGCAGGATATGGCGCAAATATGATTGGTCATTGAGCGATGTAAAATGACACAATTCATCCAGGTTACAAAGGTGCAGCTCGTCCAGGCTGAGCGGTGGGCGGGGAGGAAGGCGGTGAGATATGGACCCATTTTGGGCGTATCCGACCGTCAGAACATGGATTTCAACTGGCAAGTTGCGGTTGTAACGGTTATCAGCAGTGTATTCTGTGGGAATGCTCACCCCTGATACCAGTTGACGAACAAGACTGTCGTCGTTAATCAGGATGTTGGTGATAAGCCCGTAAATCTCGCTCTGGTCCTCAAGCTTGACCTTGACCAGAGCGCCAAGAGCAGGCGTGTCCAACTCCCGAACGCGACAGCCAGCGACAAAATTGCTGTTCTCTGCCCGCAAGAGCTTGCCAATGGGGATACTTTTTTGTATTTCGCTCATTTTAGACCTTTCAGGTAGTCTTTATTTGACCGGTAGCCAGTGATCTCACTGCCATCAGGGAATTTGGAAAGCAGCAGGTTTTCAATTTCTTCATACTCGGCTTGCTTCACCACTGCTAATTCGTGCGCGCGGTGGAGCGAGTAAGGGTAGGGATGCGAATCGAGCACCTGCGCATCAGCAAAGAGGGCGGCATGTATAAAACCAACCAAATCTGGTTGCTGCGAGATCCAATAGGGAATTTCGACTCTGGCCAGCCAGGGATGCTCCTTGACTGTGCTGACATTCATATAAAAGAATGCCACCCGCAAGCGGTCCACCGGGTCGCCCCGACGTTTGGAGATGATCTCAAACACAGCCGAGCGCTCACCGGGGTTGATGCGATTCCCCAGCAGAATGCGGTCGCTCACCCGATATTTTTTTTGTTCAGGCTCAGGATTTCCCGCCACCTCAGCGAAAATAGCGAGCATATTGTGCAGCATGGATGAACCGGGTTTGTCGATGTAGCCTGCGCTCAGGATGCCCTGTTGCTGCAGGTGCTGATCGAGTTGAAAAACTTCTTTTTGGGCTGCCCGGGCTTTTTGACTCGGGATGTCGCTGCGATAAAAGATATCCAAAGGACCATCCGTGACGGTCAGAACTGGTCGGGAGAGCTCCGGGGTGATCTCATCACGAATCAGGATGCGTTCCCGCAAATCGCGAACCAGGGCAATGTCATCCTCCGTGGCGAGGCTGCCGTCTTCGCGCAGGATCTCAGCATAATCGAGCAGTTCAGAAATCAGTTTGATTTCCGGCGGCTGCCCGCTTCCAAAGTTGACGCTTAGGATGCCAATGTTGATCAGCCCAAATTGCAGCGAGCGGTGCCGGCTCGGAACAATCTGAGACCCATCTGCTGTGAGGAGAGTGTATTCTTTGGGCAGGGTAGGTGCAGGGAAACTCTCAAGAGGATTTTCTTGTAAAGGTTTGGCAAGGTAAAGGCTGGGTTTGCTGCTTTGCGCAAATTCGATTACCTGTCGTAATCTTTCAGGGTCCGAAGCCGCCTCATCAAACAAATTATTTAGTTGTCTGGCGATTTTTTTGCTTTCAATCAACCAATTCCGGGCTTGTTCGGCATAACGACTGGCGTTGTTATCAACTGAGGCATAGTTTAGGGGCATGAGATTTCCTGGATTAGTGAGAAGAACTGCATCATGGGTCAATTATAACTATGAACGGATTCAATTTGGAACTAAACAATTTAATTAAGCGTCTATATGGTGAAGAAAGTTATTCAAGGAGAAAAAATAATGAAAAACAAAACTTTAACTTTAGCTATTCCCGTTTTGTTGCTTGCAACTTTGGTGTTAGGAGCATGTCAATTAGCACCAGCAGCGAATGCACAAAACACGTTAATCCCAGTCCAATCGACAAGCGATCTGCGAACTATTTCCGTTACCGGAACTGGTGAGGTGATTTTGGTCCCGGATATGGCTTACATCAACGTCGGTATTCATACCGAAGCAGAAGACGTGACCTCCGCGGTTTCAGCCAACAACCAGCAGGCTGCCAGTATTACTGAGGCGATCGTGGCGATGGGTGTGGAAGAAAAAGATATTCAAACCTCTAATTTCAATGTTTACTCGATGAACCGTTATGACAACATGTCAAATATTATCGGTACCACCTTCGCAGTAGATAACACCCTCTACATCATCGTACGCGATCTGCCCAAACTGAGCGAAATGTTGGACGCTGCTCTGAGCGCTGGCGCAAACCAGATTTATGGGATCAGCTTTGATATTGCTGATCGCAGTGGCGCTATCGCGAGAGCCCGCGACCTGGCTATCCAGGATGCTGAAGCCAAGGCTAACGCAGTCGCAGAAACCGCTGGTGTTGCACTGGGCAAGATCCATAACATCAGTATCGTCAACACCTCTTATGTTCAACCGCTTGCCGGATACGGTCGCGGCGGTGGTATGGCAGAGGATACCTCAACTGTACCGATTTCGGCCGGTCAGATCGTTGTAACTGCCAATGCAGATTTAGTATACGAATTTGGCGATAAGTAGAAAGTCCCGTTCTGACTTCCCCTCCGTCAGAACCGGCAGCCCCTGGAATATTCCAGGGGCTTTATTTATTCAAGGGAATGGCAAAAGTTGGTAGTTTGTTTTGCGAATCTCGCGGAAGGGGGCGAGCCCCTTCCCTACTGTACAGACCGGGGACATAGTTGACAAACGTTCGGAGACATCGCTGACACTT
>CAZYIJ010000175.1:0-3386 GCA_964647425.1 uncultured Anaerolineaceae bacterium | reverse complement strand
AGTGTCAGCGATGTCTCCGAACGTTTGTCAACTATGTCCCCGGTCTGTACATGTATTAGAGGGGCTTTTTATGTTAATTGATAATTTTCTTAATCACATTCGTCCGAGTCGCAAGGTTCAAGGTCAGGATACATCTCGCTGCTTTTGATCGTGACAAACTCATCCTCGAGGAAGATATTCAACAGGAAGCGCAAGAGAATAATTAGCAACAAAAACACCAGATCTGATAAAGATGGTGAAATTGCGATGCGGAGGATGTCTGATGCAAGCGCAAACTCGAGCGCAAGACTGAGGCGGTGCCCAAGGCGCAGACGTAAAGTTTCAGAGGAACGAATCCTGTGAGAGTACTTTTTATCAATCAGACCCCTGACAAAGTTTTCAACAGCTTCAACTACAGAAATTGTCACCACTAACATGGCTGCTGCTTCAGCAGCCAGGATAGCATAGCCAACAATATGTTCCAGAATTTCTTCGTGGGGGATAGTTATTGCGCGATCATCAAGTGTAGAACCACGGAATACAAATAATATGACGATAATCGCCGTAATGAGAATCAGAGGCAGGAACCATTGACTGGCTGGGATTTGGTGGTGCTGTTTTGTGGGTTGTTTTTGTTCTTCAGTTTGTTCCATGTTTTCTTCTTTCAATGAGTAGATTTATTTCAGGGCAATGAGTTTACCATCTTCAATAGCAGATTGAAATATTGCGTCAATCACAATCATGTTTTTGAGTGATCCTGCCAGGGGATAGATAGCTATTTCTTTCTTGATGACTACTTCATAAAAATGCTCGATCAAATTTTTATAACTGTCTTCAGGCCGATAGCTAATCTTCTGAACATCATCGCCCCGTTCAATGAGTATTGAAACGCTTTTATCCTGTGCCGAGAAAGGCCAATCAAGCGTCATAACCCCTTCAGTACCAACAATTCTTACAAAATTTTGGTACCTGGCATTGAAAGCCACATCAAAACTGCCATATACCTGGTTTCCAAAATCAAGAGTGACCTGCATTTGCAGATCGACCCCGGAACCACCTTCATAAAAAAGTGCTTGTACCGCTTGTGGTTCGCGACCGACCATCAAGCGCTGGAAATCGACACAATAACAGCCTAAATCGTACAAGGCCCCACCTCCAAGCGAAGGAACCAGGCGAAAGTCATCCGGATTTTCCAACGGGAAACTGAAACTGCAATGTAAAAATCGCAGTTTTCCCAATTCGTCTTTGCGGATAGACTCCGCTGCCCTACTAATCCGTGGATGATAGCGATACATGAAATTTTCCATTAATACCAGCGATTTTTCTACTGATACGCCAATCATCTCCTGGGCTTCGTCAGCATTGAGCGCGAACGGCTTTTCAACCAGTACATGCTTGCCTGCCTGGAGCGCTTTGATTGTCCATGTCTTATGTTCGCTATTGATGATAGGAATGTAGACAGCCTGGATGGTAGAATCAGCCATTAGCTCGTCATAACTCCCATAAGCAACCGGAACTTGCATGCTATCAGCAAACTGGCGGGCACGAGTAAGATCCCGGCTGGCAACAGCCACCACATGATTATGTTTGGTTGACTTGATAGCAGGAATCACTCGTTCGGAAATACGGCCAGTTCCGAGGACGCCCCAGTTCACTTCGGGTTTCTTAAATAAATTGCCGGCACCTGTCTTTGATGATAAGATATCCATGCTTGCTCGCTTTCTTAAAATTGTACATACAAGTATCTTTACGAAATTATTATAATGCCTTCCTGGCGCTATAAAGACCAGGTTTTAAAAAAGGAGATTAAATGACATCACAAGAAATCGTTGAACAGCTTCACCAAAAGACGGAGGAGAATCGGGAAAATATTATCCGTTTTATGCGTGAAATTTGCGCAATCCCCAGTTACGAATCCCTGATTGGTCCGGTTGGAGAACGTATCGCAGAAGAAATGCGGAAACTGGGTTTCGACGAAGTTCGTTTCGACAAGATGGGCAATATCATGGGGCGAATTGGCGATGGACCTCGCACGATCGTGTTTGACTCCCACATCGACACCGTAGGTGTCGGCGATCCGGAAGAATGGCAGTGGGATCCTTTTGAAGGCAAAGTAGAGGATGGTGTTCTTTATGCCCGGGGTGCTTGCGACGAAAAGGGCTCGACCCCTGGTATGGTCTATGGCATGGCCTTTGCCCGCGATCTAGGCTTGCTTGACGGCTGGACAGCCTGGTATTTCGGAAACATGGAAGAATGGTGTGACGGGATTGCGCCCAATACTTTTGTAGAGGTCGACCCAGGCATCAAACCGGATTTTGTAGTTATCGGTGAGCCAACCAAAATGCAGGTTTATCGCGGACACAAAGGGCGTATCGAACTTAAGGTAACCGCCAAAGGTGTTTCAGCACATGCTGCCAGCAATCATGTGGGCATCAATGCTATTTATCTTCTCCTGCCTGTGATTGAAGGTATCCGTGATTTGGAACCCCAGCTGGGGGATGACCCCTTCTTGGGGCACGGCAAAATCACGGTGTCAGATATGAAAGTACAAACTCCCAGCATCAACGCAGTGCCAGATGAAGCTGTCATTTACATTGACCGCCGTATGACCTTTGGAGAAAGCAAAGAAGATGCTATCGCTCAGGTGGAAGCCTTGATTCCTGAAGAGGGCAAGGAGCGCGTCAAAGTTGAAGCGCTGTTCTATGAAGAACCCTCTTACACCGGTTTTGTTTTCCCGGTGGATAAATATTTCCCCGCCTGGGCTTTGAATGAGAAACACGACCTTGTGCAGGCTGGTTTGGAAGCACGCGAAGCGATTGGTTTGGATTTCAAACCTGCCAGCAAATGGTCTTTCAGCACTAATGGCATTTATTGGGCTGGTAAGGCAAATATCCCCTCCATCGGTTTTGGACCTGGCGATGAAGTTACGGCACATACTGTTTTGGACAGTGTGGATTTGAGTGACGTAGTCAAAGCAACTGAGTTTTATGCCATCCTTCCAAGCTTGATAAATTAAGAAATTTTTACGGAAGTAAGCCGGGTTGAAAAAATCAATCCGGCTTTTGTTTTTAAGTCAATTATCTATTATTGCCAGGTTATAACCTTTTTTAATCACTAATTAATTTACTGGAATTGGTTGGGAGACCTGGCGGTCAAAGGCCGTGCTCGGTCTGGAGACCGGCACGATCAGTTGTCGGCCGGGTTGCGCTTGTTAAGACAATGCTGGCTTACATGTTGTTTAGGCTGATTGTTTACACTTTTATCTTCTAATAAAACCTTCTCGGATCATAGAAGCACCCCCGTTTTTCCCATGGTGACGGGTCACCACGGGGGGTGACCCCTACATCTGGTATTTGAGGGAGAGGTTGCTTTTGTAGGGGCAGACCCCCGTGTCTGCCCTAAAGACT
>CAZYIJ010000174.1:0-3389 GCA_964647425.1 uncultured Anaerolineaceae bacterium | reverse complement strand
TTTTTTGGCTGTAGGGGTTCCTTTAGATAAAATTTTAACGAGGTTATACTTTTATTATGAGCACTGATGGCAAATATCGTAAAAACCTTGGAGCTTGGGGTGAGAGCTTTGCCCTGGATTATTTAGTGAAAAAGGGATATGAACTTATTGAAAGGAATTATCACACCCGCTATGGCGAAATTGACTTGATCATGAGAAAAGATTGTCAACTGGTGGCTGTTGAGGTGAAAACACGTAAATCGAATGCATTTGGAATTGCGGAATACAGCATAAACCGAAAAAAATACCAGGCGATTCAAGCATCAATGTTTGTTTACTTTGAAAGCCATGAGTTTCTCAATCCGGAGTGGCAGTTGGATATCCTGGTGATAGAGAAAAATTCACCTGGAGAACCGGAAATTTTCCACTACGAAAATATTTCGCTGGATTATCTGAATGAGTGAGCCAAAATCTAAACTGATTATGTTGATAGGTCCAACCGCTTCTGGGAAAACCGGATTGGCAATTCGGCTTGCGCGAGCAATAAATTCCGAAATCATATCCGCAGATTCCCGATATCTTTACCGTCAGTTAAATATTGGCATCGCTAAGCCGACGCCAGAGGAGTTAGCAGAGGTTCCACACCATCTGATCAATTGTGCTGATCTGGAACAGCCCTGGAGCATTGGGGAATACAAAGAAAAGGCGGAAAACCTAATCTTCAACCTGAACGCTGAAGGAAAATTACCAATATTGACGGGCGGAACCGGTCAATATATCCGGGCAATCAGGCAAAATTGGCAAATCCCGGAGCTTGAGCCTGATGAGCACATGCGATCAGTGCTGGAAGCCATAGGTAATGAAATCGGTTTTGAGAAGTTGCATGAAAATTTGGGGATTTTGGATCCTGAAGCAGCCAGTTTTATTGATTATCGCAATCATCGCCGAACAGTAAGGGCGCTTGAAGTTATCTTCAAAACCGGTATCCGTTTCTCGCAAATTCGATCGAAAGAGACTTCGCTTTTCGATTCCCTGATCATTGGACTGGAATGGAATCGGGAAAAATTGTATCAACGCATTGACGCTCGAATCGATCAAATGCTTAAAGAAGGTTTTTTGGACGAAGTGCGCGATCTTTTAGATCGTGGATACAAAGAAGATTTGCTCAAAATGAGAGTAATTGGTTACAGTGAACTGATCTCATTTCTTGATGGCGAAATCAGTTTGGAAGACGCGCTTGTCCTAATAAAACGAAACACTCGCAAATATGTTCGGCGCCAGGTGAATTGGTTTAAACCTTCAGATCCCGAAATTCATTGGTTAAATGCACAAGATCCAGACATCTTGGAAAAAATGCTGGATCTTGTAACGATTAGATTCGGAAAAACCTAAACTGCATCCAGATAGGGGATGCCCTGATTTTTCTCGTTTGGTGTCGGGAAGAGAGCTTCGAACTCTTCTTTCGAAAGCGTTTCAACTTCCAGTAATTTCTCAGAAATCTCAATCAATTTGTCTTTGTATTTGAGCAAGATTTCTTTTGCAGTATTGTAGGCATAATCGACCAGTGTGTGCACTTCTTCGTCGATCGTCTGCGCCACCAGTTCAGAGTAGTCGCGCTGTTCAGAGATTTCGCGACCGAGGAATACAAGTTCTTCCTTCTGGCCATAGACCATCGGACCAAGTTTCTCACTCATTCCTAATCGGGTTACCATACGACGAGCCAGTTTTGTGACTCGCTCGATGTCATTTGAGGCACCGGAGGTGATATCGCTGAACATGATTTCTTCAGCAGCCCGCCCGCCAAGCATGGTAGACATTTCTGAGAGCAGCATCTTTCTGGATTCAAGATATTGATCTTCAAGAGGAAGCGAGAGGGTAAAACCTCCAGCCATGCCGCGTGAGATGATCGATACTTTTTGAACCGGGTTAGCTTCAGGCAGGACGCTGGTAACAATTGCATGCCCAACTTCGTGATAAGCAATGATTTTCTTTTCTCTCGGATTCATCAATTGGCTCTTACGCTCTGGTCCGGCGATAACACGTTCGATCGATTCTTCGAATTCATCACGTGTAATAATTTTCTTATTTCGCCGTGCGGCAAGAATTGCGGCTTCATTTACAAGATTTTCAAGATCAGCACCGACAAAACCTGGAGTTGAACGGGCAATTTCGCTCAGGTCCACTTTAGGATCAACCGGTTTACCCTTGGTGTGGACTTTCAAAATCGCTTCGCGACCATTTTTGTCTGGCTTGTCCAGCATAACACGCCGGTCAAACCGACCAGGACGCAGCAGAGCGGGGTCAAGAATATCGGGGCGGTTTGTCGCTGCGATCACAATAACGTTTGTATCCGTTCCAAAACCGTCCATCTCAACCAGAAGTTGGTTAAGAGTCTGTTCACGTTCGTCATGGCTGCCACCAAGCCCGGCACCACGATGACGACCAACGGCATCGATTTCATCGACAAAAACAATACACGGAGAGTGCTTCTTAGCTTCGTCGAATAAGTCGCGTACACGGCTGGCACCAACGCCTACAAACATTTCAACAAATTCAGAGCCTGAAATGGAGAAGAATGGCACACCTGCTTCACCAGAAACGGCTTTTGCCATCAAGGTTTTACCTGTACCTGGTGACCCTACCAGCAAAACGCCTTTTGGAATGCGAGCTCCGAGCGCAATAAATTTTTGGGGTTCTTTGAGGAATTCAACTACTTCCTGCAGTTCTTCTTTGGCTTCGTCTACGCCAGCAACGTCTACAAATGTTACTGTGGGGTGTTCACCCGTCAGCATTTTTGCACGGGATTTTCCGAATGACATAGCGGCATTGTTTGAGCCCTGAGCCTGACGGATAAAGATGTAGAAAACTGCTCCCATTAAAATGAATGGGACAAAGTTAATCAACAATGTAGCAGCGTTTGCCCAAAATCCAGGAAGAACCACTTCAATTTTAAGGTTTGGGTCACGCAATTTTTCAGGTGATACACCTAATAGTGTTAACTCTTCAATCAGACTGGTGTTTGGGTCTTTTGCGGTTGTGGTAGCGGCTCGGTTGGTGACATCACGATAGGTAACGAAGATGTCGTCGCCTTTGATTTCGATTTTTCCTACCAGATCAGCTTCGATGTCAGCCGCGAGTTGGTTGATCGGGATCGGCTGTGATCCAAAAGCTTGTTCCTGGAAGCCATAAAAGACCATCGCGACGATCGAAAAGAGTAATAACGCCGAGATGAAAAAAGATTGGTTACGAGATTTCAATTGTGCCTCCGTTTAGCGGGGTATCCCGCTGGATAGTGATTATACCAACAAGCATGATAGGTTTGGTCCTTTGAATAGACCGAAAGAATAATTTCTGATGATATTCTGATATTAACTCAGGTTATCAATATCATGGCAATGACCACAACCGAT
>CAZYIJ010000173.1:0-3389 GCA_964647425.1 uncultured Anaerolineaceae bacterium | reverse complement strand
TGGTAAGTTTTTACGGATGGTTTTAAAAGAAACCGGAAATAATCGCACACCTGTTCAAGACGCTTTGTTGGCACGCCTTACTAACAATGTGGAAGATTTTGGAAAAGCTGCTGAATTATTGGTACAAGACGATCCTCAAAACCCTATCCTGATCTGGGCATTCGGTCTCAACGATGAAAGTAATGAAGACCATCCGGTCATTTGGGATGTACCCCTTAGTTATCCGGACGACAATGCAGAGATACAATTCGTGCGCGGGCTCAAAAGCATGACTGCTGGTGAATTTCAGCGGGGAAAAGAATTAATGGTAGAGGCGATCAGATTGGACTCAGATAATGCTGAGTATCATGAAAAATTAGGTGTTTTCCTGGCAAGGGCAAATGAACAGGATGACGCAATCGGTCACCTAACGAAAGCGATCGAATTGAATCCAAATTCTAAAGACGCGTATTTCTATCGCGGTATCGTACACAAATTCAGGGATGAATTTTCTGAGGCTCAGGCGGATTTCCTTCAAGTAATTGAACTTGAAAGCGCTCCAGGAAACACTTTCTCAGAGGATGCCCGACAACAAATCGATGAACTCAAGGCATTGGAAGCGAAGAAGGAACATTTTCAGAATTTGAAAGCCAAACAGAATGAGCCTCTCGAAACCGCGGCAAAATACATTGAGCGAGGTCAAACCTACCTAAAAACTGGCGAATGGGAGAAAGCTTATCTGGACTTTGACGAGGTCATCAGGCTTGAACCGAACAATGCCGAAGCCTTCCGTTTTCGCGGAGCATCCCATTACAAAATGGGAGATGCTGAACTAGCGATAAAGGATTACAGCCAGGCAATCAAACTTGACCCAAATAATAGCGACTTACACCTCAACCGAGGCATTCTGCAGGCAGATTCTGGCGATTCAGATGCCGCTCTGGTGGATCTCAACGAAGCCATTCGATTGGACCCCAGCAATGCCATGGCTTACCATATGCGCGCAAAGGTGCATGCTGAGGCATGGTTTGATGGGGACAGCATCGACCAGGCTACTGATGATTTTGAAAAAGCCATTGAGCTCAATCCTGATAATCCAGAGATCTATAAGTCCCGGGCTGAGTTTTGGTGTCAACCCTGTTTCCGTGGCGCGGAAAAGGATGCCCTTGCCGATCTTGATCAGGCCATCCGCCTTGCGCCAGACAGAGCCGAGTATTATCTGGCGAGATTCAAAGTCAAAGCCGAGCTAAACGACGCTACTGGTGCTTCGGAGGACCTGACCAAAGCCTATCAACTTGACCCAACCAATGAGGAATTGAAAGGATTGGTCCAGAAACTTACAGTTGGGAGTGACAAGGCTCAAGCTGCAATGTGGGCTCAGAGTGGATTGAAAAAGTACCAAGATGAGAATTATGAAGGCTCTATCCATGATATGTCAAAGGCAATCGAAAATGATCCAAGCACAGAGGTCTACTTTAGCTTACGCGGTCTTGCTTACAACCAATTAGAAATGGAGGATGAGGCCTTGTTAGATTTTTCAGAGGCAATAAACTTGGATACAAAGAATGCTGAAATCTTTGCAAAGCGCGGAATTATTCATGCAAACCGGGAAATGAATAGTCAAGCACTAAGTGATTTTAACAAGGCAATCAGTCTGGGATCAGAAGAGTCCACTATTTTTATCCGTCGTGGGTTTGTGTTACTACAAGAAGGTGAAATCGATAACGCAATCATCGATTTCAGCAAGGCCATCGACTTGGATCAGACCGCTTTGTCTTACGTAGCCCGTGGAAATGCATACATGCAACAAAAATCCTACGAACTATCTATAAGGGACTTCACTAAAGCAATCCAACTAGATCCTGAAGATGACAGCGCTTACCTGCAACGAGGTTTCATATATCAACAGCTTGAGGATTACGAATCAGCCACCGAGGATTACGAAATGTACCTTCGACTTGCTGAAGGTGATGATTTTAGAGAACAAATAACTGAACTGATTTCTATGTGGAAAGAAAACAAGACCTCAGAATCTTCCCAAAATTTAGAGGTACTTAGTACTGAGAAAAAACAGGATACAACCTCAAAGGATATTCAGCAAAACTCCCCAGAATCTCCAAAACCACCACTTTCCATCACTGAGACCTGGATGCAGATGGGTAAAGCAGCACTTGAAAATGGCTTTTATGCTGACGCGCTTAACCATTTTGATAAAGTAATCCATAAAGATTCTAGTAATTGGGAAGCGGGGATATTGAAAATGCGTGCTTTTGGTGGCCTGATTAATTTAGATAATGGGCATTGGAACACCTTTTTTGAAATCATGAACAACATCAGAGATGACATTTTAGGTTCGTTTTATGGTAATGTACGTAAAGAAGCACTGTTGCTCGTTGCTGATACAGTTCATTGGTACACAGAGTTGTACATGAACTTAGTCAAAGGACGAATAAATGATAGATTGTACGACCTTCAAAACCAAGCCGACATCAACATTTTGACTGGTGGTTTCGATATGATTTTTGACGGCCTAGACAGACTGGAAGATTCACTTGGTTTCCTAGAAACAATGGAAGATCCTGAATCCAGCGCGATGAAACTAAAGATAAATAAATCAAAGACTGATTGGATTACCACTCTCTGTGAACCAGTAAGAGCTATTATGAAACCTGCAAAAGATGGGTTTGCTTATCTGAATATCCCTGAACATTTGCGTAAAAAATATGTTGCAAAATATGATGCAATCATGGACGAAATAGTAAAAGTTGAACCCGACTATAAACCAAAGAAACTTGTTGATCGTCTGTCAGCTCCTGTGGATAAACAAGAAGCCGCCAACCGTCCAGCCACTTTGGCTAAACTACAGGGTGAAATTGATAAAGCCAGGAAAACCAGAATTGCTGAGTATGAGAAGCAGAAATATTGGGAAACACATCCGGAAGAATATATTGCGCATTTAGAAGAAGAAAAACGAAAGAAAGAAGAGGAAAAAGCCAAAGCGCTGGCTGAAGAACGGCAGAAAGCCGAGGAACGTAAAGCGCGTGCTTTAGCGGAACAAAAACGGAAACAGGATCTATTCGAAGAACGCAAGCAAAAACTGCAAAAAGAGATTGATGACCACAATCTCAAACTCGAGGAGCTAAAGCGTGAGACTGGCAGGGAAATCGAGCGTCTGCAACAAGAGCGCGAGAGCCTGGGCTTCCTGGCAATGAGTAAGAAAAAGGAGATTGACCAGAAGATCCTTTCCCTGGAAAAACAGGTTTCCGACTTTGCGGTAAAGTCGGAGACACTTCGAAAACAATTGAAGGATCTGAAACCTTAAGAAGCAAAACCATCAAGCAATCCGCCGGTGAACTTCACCGGCGGATTATGGTTATCCTACGTTTGTAGTTTGAGGAATGTGTTTGAGC
>CAZYIJ010000172.1:0-3446 GCA_964647425.1 uncultured Anaerolineaceae bacterium | reverse complement strand
GGCTTTGTCAATATCCTTTTGTTGATTATGAATAAAACCCAAACGAGTTGCCAGGGCAAGCAGGAGTCCAAACGACCAACCAATCGCCGTTCTGGGCTGCCCGGTGTGATTGAAATACCAGTGAGTGACTCCGGAGGCGAGGGCTTCCCTTTGCAGTGCTCCTCCAGTTGATATTGCCAACAAGGAGCAGCCTCTTGCTTTGGCAGCCTGAAAACTACTGAGGGTCTCCTCTGTGTTACCGGAATGAGAGGAACACACAACAAGCGTATCCGGACCCTCTGCCCAAGCCGGCAAGCCATAATCCCGACGAGAAATAATGGGGATAGGAGCAAACGTTGATAGGTAGCTCGCAAAAAGGTCCCCTCCAATTGCGGAACCACCCATACCGCTGATCAAGATTTTTTTGATGTCGCCAAATTCAGGTAAAGTTTTTTCCAAACCCTGCTGCCAGGCGATTGCCAGATCTTTTGGCAAAGATGCGATATAGCCTGCCATGTTTTCGGGGTCTTTTGCGTTAATTTCTTTCATGTGATTCTCCTTTAGACAGACACAATCTTAATTCACAAGTTGGGATTTTTGTGAGAATATGTCAAGGTGTAAGAGTTGGTGTCAGGATGAATGTCGGGGTTGGAGTAGGGTCATTGGTGACGATGATCTTGACGTAAAATGGGGCGTCCGCGTTGAATCCGATGCCAAACAAGTTACCATCCGGGTCCTGGAGCATCCAGTTGCTCTGATAACTGCCTGGCGCGGTAGGGGCAAAGAACTGAACACTCAAGTCAATGGCTTGTCCTGGCAGCACTTCACCGCTTAGAAATTGTTCCTGAATGGCACCCATTGGATTTTGTGAGAAAAAGACCAGCTGATAAAGACGGGTCCATTTACAGCTGCCGCGGTTAACAAGGCGCCAGGTTTTGGTGAATTCCTGACCGGCGTACATGCGGGTGTCATCTGGTATGGTGATGTCAAAAGGGACACCTGCGCCAGCTTTGTTACAGGGCAGGTCATCGGTTGGGGTTGGTTCTGGTGTGGCACTGCGGGCAATGGTAGCGATTTGTGTGATTTCAGGGGCTGAAATGGGGGTGCTTGTAGCGGTCGCAGTTGGCAGGAAGGCAAGTGTCTCAAAGGCAGCCTGTGTGACCTGTGCAACAGATGTTTGCAATAACTCTTCTTCGCTGAGAATGGGCGGCAGACTGGGGGCTGGAGTCGGTGAACTATCCGGGCGACAAGCTGCCAGAAATGAGAGGATCACAATGAGGAGCATGTATCGAAACGAAAGGTGCCGCATAATCTGATTTTACATTAACTTGCGGCAGGCTCTTCAACCCCATTGGTAAAAGTCTTTAGAGAACTGCCAAAGTGGTGCTGAACGGTTCCATTTGGGAAGCGAACAGTTGAGTTTTTTCCATCTCGAGTCACTTCGAGCCCGCGGTACTGAACTTTGAAAGCCCAGGGAAAGGGGTTTTGGCCTTGCAGGCTGACCTTATTCTCGTTATAAATCCGTATTCCTGCAAGCTCTAATACCAGGTTGATTGGGAGTAAACCACCGATTGTGTTGCGAAGTCCTAAAGAACGACAATTCTGATTATTCCAGCGATCGGTGCTGCTGTGTTCCAGGCTCAGATGGTTGATTTGTGCCTGTTGAAGTTGACTGAATAAAGTAAAAGCAGACTCCACCTCGTTTTTGCGAATCAAATCTGTAAGGATCAGAAGGTTCCAACCCAGATTGACCACTTTTTTTTCAGATTGTGGGTCTAAATTTTCAGGGAGCCCATAATTGCAGGCAGATAAAATGGATTTGAGACTCAAATCCTTAGTCGAGTCAGTTTCGTTCTCCACCTGTTCTTTTTCCACTGGAGCGGCCAATAAAAGGCCAATGTCACGGCTCTCGAGGTCTGCCTGGTGAACCTGAAGCTGGCATTCACCGATTTGAAGATCGCTAATTTTGTCAATCCGGGCAAAAATTTGCTTGGTTGTGTAAAAAAAGTTGCCTGGCAGCCAGAGCAAATTGGAGGGTTCAATTGATTCAATTACTTGTTCACCATCCATATTTTCTCCATGTAGGTAGAAAACAGGTGGTTTTTTAAGCTGCATCGAGGGCTTAAAACGTAAATTCAAACGGGCTGGTTTTTGCAAATAAATCGACTTTGAGCCAAAGTTTTTTAGATCACCTTCAAAAAGGATTTCTCCTGGATGCCAGCGACGAGATTCACGATCAAGGCAACCGGTCTTGTAGTTTAGGTCTGCAAAACTCGCGATAAAGCTATTCAAGATGTTTATGTGATTGTCGATTAAGGTAAGTGTGTCCTGGTCTTCTGCGATTTGAGCAGCTTTTCGCAATTCTGCTAATTCGACTGCAAGCAAGGCTGCCAGGTTCAGTTGTTCAGTGAAACTGATGCGCGTAGCCAAATTATTTTCGTCGATCAAGTCGAAAGTGGGCAGGGAGGTCAGACCGCACTGCTCGATGCTCGTCCATTCGGGAATACCATCTTGATCGCGGTCATGCGCAGGGGTAAACCAGGCAAGGCAGAGTGCCTTAAGTGACGGATAAATTTTGAGCAAGTAGTCTTTCTGCTGGTATTGCTGATGTACTTGCCACGCAAATTCGCATAAACAGGGAAGAGGTAAGGCTGTTTGTGGGTTGTTATCCAGGGATTCAACTGCTTCTGCCAGGTAGTCTGCCAACAGGGTCACAGCAAGTTCTATTTGACCAGGGAACAAACTACCGGCAAGTTGGCGTAATTCGATCGCTGAAATCCTGCTGTGCGAATTTGAATTGTTTGGATTAAAGGCTGAATGGATACTCCGGTTTTTATCAGGGCTAACTTTTCCAGTGGCATTCTTTCTTAAAAGCTGGAACGCCTGGTTCTGGTTGGAATAGAAAGCAGCATCCCAACTGGAATGGGGCGTGGTGATTTGGATCATTCGGGCTTGATTAGCCACCTCGAGCCGGGCGATTTCACCATCCCAATTCACAGGAAATTTTCTCGAGGCAGAACCATTCTCGCCAACTGATTTGTGAATCTCACATTGCCAGATTGTCTGGAGCGTTTGCCCGGGGCTGAGGTGTTTGCTTTGCTCCAGTGCCAGGTTGGGGCTTAGCACGGTTTTGGAACTCCCATCCATACTAAGATTAACAGTAAGACTGCCAGTTTGACCCTTCAGGTTGGTTTGATACCCCTGTCGGGTTGGTTTGAGCTCAGAATTCCCTTGCAGCGTGATCAACCTGGCTGCCAGCCTTGCTCCAGCTTCGATGTTAGCTTCACCGTGATTGGTAATGCTTATTCGTCCCTGGACCCAGTCACCATCCCGGACCCAAAACTCGATCGCCGCTTTCACATCGGCGATAGGGGTTACAGTCAATTTAACATAATTTGAAAATACTCGATCAATGCAAGAGATCGGAAGAGCACACGTCTGAACTCCAGTCACTCCGCGAAATCTCG
>CAZYIJ010000171.1:0-3465 GCA_964647425.1 uncultured Anaerolineaceae bacterium | reverse complement strand
CGCCGGCACGGATATCCAGGTTGATGCCGTGCAGCACTTCGGGGGTGTCTTCTTTGTACTGGAAGCGCACATCCTGAAACGAAACCAGCGGTTGGCTTTGGGGGTCAATCTCAGGGACAGTTGGCTGGAAGTGGGGGACAGGATAGCTTTTGGCACGCCGGGCGATGACGGGGGCAGGCAGTTTGATGCGGCTGTAATCGACTGCCTCCATCAAGCCTTTGGAATCACCGTTGTAAATGATCTTTCCCTCATCCATGTAGAGCACTTTTTCGGGATGGATGGCAAGCACGTCTTCAACACGGTGCTCAACGATCATGATCGAGAGCCCCTCGTCCGCCAGCTCCCGGAACGCCAGCAGCGCTTCGTGTGCCGAGGCAGGGTCAAGGCTTGCCAGGGGTTCGTCCAGCAGCAGGATATCCGGTTCCATTGCCAACACCCCAGCCAAAGCGACTTTTTGTTTTTCGCCGCCGGAGGTGAAGAAGGTTTCTTTATCCTTCAAGTGCAGGATGTGCAACCTTTCCAGCGCTTTGTATGCTTTTGGCATCATCTCTTCGCGGGGCATCCCCAGTGATTCCAGACCAAAACAAACCTCATTGAGCACATAGGTACCCAAAATCTGGCGTTCGGGGTCCTGCAATAGGGTGCCAACGTGTGTTGAGATTTGAGACAAGCCCATGCCGCGTACTGGTTGACCGTGGATGAAAATCTCGCCGCTCATGCTGCCATTATAGGAATGAGGGATCAGCCCGTTGATGCAGCGCATAAGGGTGGTTTTGCCGCAGCCGGAAGAGCCAGCCAGAAGCATGACCTGACCAGGTTCCAGGGTTAAATTGATGTTTTGGATGGCAGGTGTGCTGCGCGTGTGATACTGGAAGCTCAGGTCTTTAACAAACAGGGGCAGCGGCAAGGCATCAGTCATGAAAAATGACCTCTACCGGATCATCTAACTGGATGGCAAACTGGCGGGCGGCACTGCCGTTGACCACCGCAATCTCGACGAAGCCTTCGCTGTCGGTCACGGCCACCAGGTCGCCCAGCTTGCGATGACCGTAAGAAGGCACAATGCCTTCGATGGTTTCGTTTTTAATTTTTAGGGTCGCTTTGCTAAGGTCAGGGACCTGGGAGACGCGCAGGTTGGTAGAGCAGTTGCCGAAAACGTCGATCACGATAATGTTAGCCTTATAGCCAGTATCGGTTTTTTCGGGTTTGGGCAGGGGCGTGCGCACTGGGTCAGTGATGAGCGTGCCCATCTGTTGCAGGGTTACCCCTTTGGCAAGCCAGGCGCCGCTAGGAGCAAAAATATCGCGACCATGGAAGGTGGTGTAGACCGTTGGCATCCAGTATTGGGGTTTGTCCAGGTGCACGATTGTGATTTCCTTGCCGGCGGCTTCCGCGTCTTCCAGCATGGGTGTGATCAGACCGTTATCGGGCAAAACGAAGAATTGATCACCCAATTTAGCGGCAATCGGACGGCGGGCTGTGCCTACACCGGGGTCGATCACAGCGACGTGGACCGTGCCGGCCGGGAAGTAGGGCACGGCGCGCCAGAGGGCGATGGAGCCGGTGCGGACGTCCTGGGCAGGAATTTCGTGGGTGATGTCGACGATTTGAGCATTGGGCGTAATGCCGTAAATGACACCCTTCATCGTGCCAACAAAACCGTTTAAATTACCAAAGTCAGTGGTGATGGTGATGAGTTTCATAGTCTCAAGTTTACTTGATTTAGCTCAAAGCTCATAGCTCATAGCTCATAGCTGGTAGGAAAGACAGAAAAAGCGTTTATAAATTTATTTGATGAAGTCTTTTCACAAATAGTTTCTGATAGAATTGTGGCTAGAGGAGTATTAAATGGAATCACCAGGCGGCCAGCTTTCATACAATGACTTAATTGTCTGGAAGAAAAGCATGGATTTTGCCAATGAAGTGATAAGTATTATCGAGATTTTGGCTACTCGACGCAGGCATTATCGCTTATTTGAACAACTTGAGGCATCGGTGACTTCCATCTCAATGAACATTGCTGAGGGAAAAGGCAGAAACTCCAAGAAAGAATTCGTTCAGTACTTGCACTTTTCACGCGGTTCATTGTACGAAACTCTGACTCTACTTGAGATTTTTCATATGCGAGGTTGGATTGAAAGTGACGCCTTTCGAGAGCTGGAGAATCGAGGAACAGAAATCGCCAAAATGCTGAATGGATTAATTAATAGTATTGGAAAAAACATGTGATTTTCTTTCTTCCTATTAGCTATCAGCTATGAGCTATGAGCTACACCGAGGTGGCAATGGACAGGAAATTGATTGGCAGTATTGAAGGTGGGGGGACGAAGTTTGTCTGCGCGGTGATCGAACAGGATAACCAGATTTTGGCAGAAACACGGGTTCCAACAACAACTCCAGAAAAAACACTTGGGGCTTGCCTGGATTTCTTCCGGCGGCAAGAATCCCTATTGGGCAAATTTACCGCGCTGGGTATCGCCTGTTTCGGGCCGCTGGACGCGCACCCTGGATCGCCGACTTATGGACATATTTTGGCGACACCTAAAGCGGGCTGGGTTATGGCTGATGTTGTTGGACCTTTTAAAGAAGGTTTGGGCATCCCGGTTGGCTTTGACACCGATGTCAATGGCGCTGTCCTAGCAGAAGCGCGCTGGGGCGCTGGCATCGGTTTGAGCGACTTGGTTTACATAACTATTGGCACCGGCATTGGGGGAGGAGCGATAGTGAACGGCGAGCTCTTGCACGGCTTGATGCACCCGGAAATGGGGCATGTGCGCCTTCCGCGCCTGGCGGGTGATGAGGGATTTGACGGAGTGTGCCCCTTCCATGGGGATTGTTTTGAAGGGTTGGCTAATGGACCTGCGATGAAAGCCCGGTGGGGCGTTCCGGCGGAGACGCTGGAGCAGGGGCATCCTGCCTGGGAGCTTGAGGCGGGCTATATTGCGTTGGCGCTGCAGGGGGTGATCTGCACGCTTGCGCCCCAGCGCGTCATCCTGGGTGGGGGGGTGACGAGCGCGGAATTTTTATTCCCGATGATCCGGGAAAAAACGCTCAAGTATTTGAATGGGTATATTCGCTCTGAGGTGATCTTGGATGGGATTGAGAAATACATCGTCCCGCCAGGGTTGGGTGCCCGATCAGGGATTTTGGGCGGCAAGGCTTTGGGGGAGAAGGCTGGAAGTTAATTATTTCAATGTAGGCCGGGTGCGCAGTTCAACCCGGCATATAAATCGTAGGGTCGAAGCCCACTTCGACCATTAACCAAAGGAATGCTCAGTGCCCTGCCTGCCCTGTGTAAGGGTTCCGTAGAATGATATTTGCGGAGGGAGATAAACCCCTTCCGTACAAGCATTACGTAGGGTTGAGGCCCGCCTCAACCACAATAATAGCTTCGGACATCCAAAAGGAATAGGCAGGCTGTATGGTATCAGGAGATAGGTAACAGAATGTGACAGGACATAGGTA
>CAZYIJ010000170.1:0-3470 GCA_964647425.1 uncultured Anaerolineaceae bacterium | reverse complement strand
TCCATGAAGCCGAAGGAGGTTGTGAAGACCATATCAAAACCTTTTCGGGCTAAGGAACGGGTAACTTGTTCGGAATCAACACCTTCAGCGACATTTTCGACATAAGCGGTGTGTACGCCGGGAACGTTTTCCTGCACCCAGAGGCGGCCTACATCGTGGGACTGTGACCAGCCACCATCGTCATGAGGACCAACGTAGACGAAGGCAACATTAAAGCAGCCTTGAATAGGCGCAGGCACCTGGTAGGCACCTTCTGCTTCGAGGGCAGATTCGGCTTGACAGTCGACTGCGACAGGTTCCTCATCTACAGGTTCCTCGGCTACAGGGGCGGCAGTTTGACATGCTGAAAGAGCCATGGCAAAAACCATGAACAAACTAACGAAAAACAATAGCTTTCTTCTCATAATTCTCCTTTTTTTGGATGATTGATTGTTTGGAGCTTCCAAGTTGTTACTTCTTATCTCCTCAAAAAAAATATGGTCCGACAAGAATTAATTTTACTCCAAGATAGCAAAGATGTGGAAAATCCGCCATTTTATGAATGTATTACTGCTCGTTTTTGTAGGAACACAGTAAAGGTAGATCTTTAGCAGAGGACGGTTTGTGCCTTCTTTGTCTAAGGATTCATTTGTAGAGACGACATGATAGTTCTAAAATAAGCATCTACACGGGAATTAGAAGAAAGGAAATCTAATGAAAACCAAAAAGCATATTATGTTACTTGTAGGATTGTTGACAATCCTTGTTTTAAGCGCTTGCGCCAGCCAAACTGCAGTTACCACCGAAGCGCCTGTTGAAACCGAACCGATGGTGAGCGCACCTGTGGAAGCAGAAGCGACTGTTGACCTGAGCCAGCTTAGCGATGAGGAGATGGAAGCATTCATCTTGGAAAAAGCCGATGGCAACCACGAATTGGAGTTTATCCTCTCCCAGGATATGAGCGCGGAAGAGTGGTCGACTGTTCTGGACAGAATGATTGGTTACGGCGCTGAGATCAACGCCTATGAAAAAGAAGCGATCATCGAGTGGTTGGTGAATAGATAGTTCATAGCTCATTGCTGATAGGTGATAGGAAAAACTAATATGGGACGGCTTCTATACCGTCCCTAAAAAAAGCCGGGTTGAACAACGCAACCTGGCCTACAATTCTTAAAACTATCAGCTATCAGCTATCAGCTATCAGCTATCAGCTATCAGCTAACTAAACAATCCGTACCACCATTGTGGGACGGAGAAGAGGCGCATGTCAAAACGGTAGGCTAAGACAACGGTGGTGGCGAGCATGACAATCGAAAAAACGATGATCGCCCAATCCCACCAATTGAACTTGAGCTCGTACAGCCAGGTGCGTTTGCGCTGACCAAATCCGCGCAAGTCCATGGCGTTGGCAATATCTTCACTCGAAACGATGGCATTCATCGTCACCGGGATCAAAAGCGGCGCTACCTGCCTGATCTTTTGAATGACATTCCCCTTGCCAGCATCCAGTTCAAATCCCCGCGCTCGCTGCGCGTCCAGCGTGACCTGAAAATTGCGCGCCAGGGTGGGGATGAAGCGGAACGAAAGTTCCATGGTGTATGCCAGCCGGTCAGGCAAACCAAGTTTGCTGAAGGTAACGCCGTAGGCGCGGGAATCCATAGTGTACGGAATCATGATAAAAACCAGCGAGATGGAAAGGATGCGCATTAACTGAGAGACCGCGAACCACAGACGCTCCACTGTCAGACCCACGTTGAAGTGTCTACCGAAAATCACCGCACCCTCTGGCCAAATCAATTGACCCCCCTCAGGGACCACCCCGCCGGCACCACCCCCGGTGATAATGGTGTTGACCACGATCATCGTGAAGAGCATGATCGAGATCATAAACCAACCCAATCGGGTATCTTTCCAGGTCAGCCTTCCCAGGCTGTACCAGGTGATCGCGATCACGAACACCGCGAACAAAATGTTGGGATTCCAGGTGGTAGTCGCAGCAAATAAGACCGCGAAGGAGAAGATGAAGCGCGCCCGCGGATCGATGTGATCCATGGGGCTATTGCGATAGCGGTAATTCCAGCTTACAAGCATCAGGAGTTAAGTTGTGGGCGGTCAAAACTGACCGCCCACTTCTATTCAGTTTTTCTATCGCCCGCTGCGTTGGACGATAGCAGCATAAGCGACCATCAAAATTGGCAGCAAAACCAAGCCCCACAGGATATTGGTCAGGAAAGCGGGCAGGAAGTTGGCAAAAATGACGGTGTTCATGTCCGCGCCAGAAACCCATAGTTCGGAAAGGCTGGCGACACCCATACCAAGAGCGACGCCCAGGATCACGGAGACTTCGCCCAGGATAATGGATTTCTGCTCGTTGTATTTGTAGATCATGGCAGAGAACAGACCGGGAACGAGACCCATAAGACCGTTGCCCAGATCCCACCAGACCCAGAAACCATAACCGCTGAGCATATCAGCGAGGATATTGCCGACGAAGCCGGTAATAAAACCAACCACCGGACCGAAAGCGATACCAAAGAACATGGGGATGACTACGGCAGGGCGGATACCGACATTGCCGGCACCGGGGATCTGCCAAACATTAAATGCCCAGGTGACGACAGCATAGAGCGCGGCACCAATGGCGGCATAGACAACCTGTCGGGTGCCAAATGCCCAAATATTTTTCTTACCAGTTGTATACGTACTTTCCATAAATTACCTCCGATTAATTAAGATATGAATTGGCTGAGCGCTTCCGCGCACAAATATTGGCCAGTCTTAGGCCATAATTGCTGATTCAATTGTAGCAAAGAAGTTGGCAGCAGGCGCCACTTTTTCAAAGTTTCTTCATCCTGAAATATCTTTTGCGGGTGACCATCGGCTACGATTTCGCCGCCATACAAAACTACCACCCGGTTGGCAAAGATAAGCGCCAAATCCAGGTCGTGAGTGATAAAGACGATCGCGTCAAAACCGGGTGTCTGCAGGATAGTGCTCATAAAAGATTGATAATTCCAATAATCCTGTCCGGCGGTGGGTTCGTCCATCATCAACACCCGCGAGCGCATCGAGAGCACCGATGCGATGGAAACGCGCTTTTGCTGGCCAAAGGAAAGCGCCAAGGGTGGGGTGGGCAACTCTTCTTCCAAATGGACGGTTTCGATCGCCCAATTCACGTTTTCTTCCACTTGCTGGGGGTCAAAGCCCAGGTTTTTCGGTCCATAAGCCAGCTCTTCGCGCACGGTTGCGGCAAAAAGCATCTGGCTCGGGCTTTGGAAAACGTAGCCAATTGTTTTTGCAGCCATGGCGACCGTCGATTTTTTGGAATCAACACCTTCCAGCAGCACTTTTCCGCTGGTGGGCTTGAGCAAACCGAGGGCATGCTTGACAGTTGTGGTTTTGCCACAGCCGTTGTGCCCCAAAATCGCGATCACTTCGCCGGCACGGATATCCAGGTTGATGCCGTGCAGCACTTCGGGGGTGTCTTCTTT
>CAZYIJ010000169.1:0-3580 GCA_964647425.1 uncultured Anaerolineaceae bacterium | reverse complement strand
GCCATTTGCCTTACCAGCTCGGCTGTTCCCTGGGCAAGTTTGTGACTATGTGAGACAAGTAAGATGTTGACCATTTTGCCCCTTTATTTTTGTTCTTTGGTATCGTCGGTTTGGTTGGGTTTGGAGTGAAAGAGAGAATGGAACCAATTCATTCCGAAGAATACGAACCAGATACTGCCGCCGAAAAGGAAACCCCAAAGCAGACCGCGACCCCAATCCCCACTTCCCATGATGATTTGAACCGCGACTAAAATCATGATGCCAATGCTTAATGCTGTAATAATGAGGAATCCGGTCCGTCTCTGAATCCATGGCTTGCTGAGATCTTCCATGTTTACTGCCTCTTTGTTCTTTGAATCGGCGTTTTTGTTATTTTTGCTCATCTATTTGTACTCCTGTATGGCTAAAAATTAGGGGCGAAGACAAAAGGCTCCGCCCCATAATTCTAAACGAATTGAGGAACTAGTTTTCGACCCAATCGAAGGTGCGGGTAACCGCTTTCTTCCAACCCTTGTAGAGTTTGGCGCGGGTTTCTTCGTCCATCTTGGGTTCCCATTCCTTGTCCTTACCCCAGTTGACGCGTAGATCTTCGACCTTCTCCCAGAAGCCAACGGCCAGGCCAGCTGCATAGGCAGCGCCCAAAGCGGTGGTTTCTGCGACAGTCGGGCGAATCACAGGAACGCCGAGGATATCGGACTGGAATTGCATCAGGGTCTCGTTGAAGACCATGCCGCCATCAACCTTGAGGGCGGTCAGATCGACACCAGAGTCCTTGTTCATAGCTTCCAGGACTTCAGCAGTCTGGTAGGCAGTTGCTTCAAGGACGGCGCGGGCGAGATGTCCGCCATTGATGTAGCGGGTCAGGCCGACGATAGCGCCGCGGGCATCGCTCTTCCAATACGGAGCATACAAGCCGGAGAAGGCCGGGACAAAGTAGATGCCACCGGAATCTTCAACGCTGTTAGCCAGCATTTCGATGTCGGATGATTTTTCGATCATCTTGAGGTTATCGCGGATCCACTGTACCAGAGCACCGGTGATGGCGATGGAGCCTTCCAGAGCATAAACAGCGGGTTCGTTGCCGATTTTGTAACCAAGGGTGGTCAACAGACCGTTCTTGGATTGGATCGGTTCGTTACCAGTGTTCATGAGCATGAAGCAGCCGGTGCCATAGGTGTTCTTGGCTTCGCCGGCACTGTAGCAGGTCTGTCCAAAGAGGGCAGCCTGTTGATCGCCCAAGTCACCAGCCACAGGAATACCATCCAGCTCGCCGTCTTTGGCGTAGCCATAGACCTGGCTTGAAGCTTTGATGTCTGGGAGCATTGCGCGGGGAATGCCCAAAATCTTGAGCATCTCAGGATCCCAATCGAGGGTTTCCAGATTCATCATGAAGGTTCGGGAAGCGTTGCTGACGTCTGTCACATGAACGCCGCCGCGAGGGCCGCCGGTGAGATTCCAGATCACCCAGGTATCGATATTGCCGAAGAGGATCTCGCCTTTTTCAGCTTTTTCTTTTAATTCGGGATGATTGTCGAGAATCCATTTTGCTTTCATACCAGAGAAATAGGTCGCCAGAGGCAGACCGACTTTGGTGCGGAAGCGATCCTGACCGCCGTCTTTGGCTAATTCGTTACAGATTTGATCTGTACGGGTGTCCTGCCAGACAATGGCGTTGTAGACTGGTTTGCCAGTGGCTTTTTCCCAGACAACGGTGGTTTCACGCTGGTTGGTGATACCGACAGCTGCAATTTCTTTTACATCAATCTTTAGCTTGTCCAGCGCGCCCTTGATAACATCCTGGGTTGCCTGCCAAATTTCCAAAGGATCGTGTTCGACCCATCCTGGTTTTGGATAGATCTGTTCGTGTTCTTTTTGATCATAACCAACCACTTTACCTGAATGGTCGAAGACCATGAAGCGGGTGCTGGTGGTTCCTTGATCAATTGCTGCTACGTACTTTGCCATAATTTGTTCTCCTTTTTGTCTATAGTGATTTTAATTTAGCCAGACTTTAACAGTCTGTCCAAGTTTCAGCGGCTGATTTGATGAGTAAATAGGTAGAAGTCGCTCCAGGATCTTGATGCCCAGCACTGCGTTCCCCCAGGTAGCTTGCCCGCCCCTTATGTGCCACCAGAGGAATAGTTGCCAACATGCCTTCATGAGCTGCATCGGCAGATTTTTGCAGGGCTTCTCCAGGTGATGCTCCATTCCCCATAGCTTCACTTAAGGCATTCATTGCAGGGTAGAGTGCATCCAGCATGGTCTTGTCGTTTGGCAGGGCTTTGCCCAGCTTGGCAATACCAGTAATGCCTGCCTCGAAGGCTTGAGCCCAATCGTTCAGATCCATTTCCATTTTCGCGCCGATAGTCATTCCAGCTTTTGTAAACATGGTCGAATAAAGCGGACCTGCAGCTCCACCCACCTTGGACAAAAGGGTCATTCCAACATTTTTCAGAATGGTTCCAATATCTTTGTCCTCAACGGATGGTAATTTTTCGAGTACAGCTTTAAAACCACGTCTCATATTAGCACCATGGTCAGCGTCACCAATCTCACGGTCGAGGTCAGTTAACATTTCATGGTTTTCTTCGATCACTTGAGCGAAATCTCTAATCCAATTCAAAACATCATCTTTTGTTATAGCCACATTTGCCTCTTTAAGACGCTACTGGAGTTTCAAACTCCAGTAGCGTAATTCCGATAAACTACATACCCCAGCGCATTCCGGCGGTTTTGACCGGTGCATCCCAGAGTTTCTTTAGATCCTCGTCCAACTTCAAAAGGGTGATGGACATTCCAGCCATTTCGAGACTGGTGATGTAAGGACCAATCAGATTGCGTACAACCTTAATGCCCTTGGCTTCGAGCATTTCCACTGCTTTTCTATAGACAATGTAAAGCTCGATCAAGGGAGTGCCGCCCATGCTGTTTACAAACAACAGGACTTCATCACCCTCTTTATAGGGCAGGTCTTCGACAACAGGCTCAAGCAGCATTTCAGTGATCTTATCTGCTGGTTCAAGCTTGATGCGATGACGACCAGGTTCGCCGTGGATACCGATACCGATTTCCATTTCATCTTCTGGCAGGTCAAACGAGGGTTTACCAACATGCGGGACAGTGCAGGAAGTCAGCGCCATGCCCATACTGCGACCTTGACCATTGACTTTGCGTGCCAGATCAGCACATTCTTTTAGAGAACGTCCTTCTTCAGCAGCAGCACCAACGATTTTTTCCATCAATACAGTCAGACCGACACCGCGTCGTCCAGCAGTCCATGTGCTGTCTTCGACAGCAACATCGTCGTCAACAACCACTGATTCAATATCAATTCCTTCGTCACGAGCCAAATCGGCTGCCATTTCGAAGTTCATAATATCGCCAGTATAGTTCTTAACGATGTGCAGAACGCCTGCGCCACCATCTACTGCTTTGGTCGCTTCGAGCATCTGGTCTGGGGTCGGGCTGGTGAAAACAGCACCCGGGCAAGCAGCGTCTAACATACCTTTGCCGACAAAACCACCGTGCATGGGTTCATGACCGCTGCCCCCACCGGAGACCAGCGCAACTTTGCCTTGAA
>CAZYIJ010000168.1:0-3703 GCA_964647425.1 uncultured Anaerolineaceae bacterium | reverse complement strand
CATTGCTGATACGAATCGCTGTTTTTGGGGCGAGGTCGGCAAATTCCATTAAAATTTCGCGGGCGTTATCATTGATGTAATCTTCCAATGCTTCCGAAAGGGTGAACAATACCAAGAGGATGATTGCTTCGTAAGTTTCGCCAAGCACCACAGCGCCAATTGATGCGATGGTCATCAAGGTATTCATATTAAATCGGCGCTTTTGGAAGAGAGTTCTGAATCCATCCTTGAATACTGGCCAACCTGCAAACGGAAGAAACAGCAACTGAATAACCATAATCCAGGGCTGCTGAAAGCCAATCCGATCAGCAAAAAGGCTAAGAAACAGGAGTAGCAAACCCGGCAAAATGATTTTAAGGTCTGGGGATTGCCCAAATGATCTTACAAAGCCGCCGAAGCTCAAAGTAGAGCTGCCTCTTCTGGGTCTATCGGTTTCCAAACGGATTGGGCTGCAGGTTTCGCAGCCGCATCCGCCATCTTCACAATCAGTTGTTGAATTTTTATTTAGGGATATTTGATTGTCTTCAAATTTCATACTTAATCCTTGCGGTCCAGATGATGAATGTGTGCCAAAGCCAGGTTAAAAAGACCTTCAATGTGTTCGTCATCGATTCTATAGTAAATATTCTGACCATCTCTGTGGTTTGACACAAAACCCAGGTCGCGTAAAGTACGAAGTTGATGAGAAACAGCACTCTGACTGATGCCAGTCTGCTCAGCCAGGTCAGAGACACAGGTTTCGCCCCTGAAAAGGATGTCGAGGATACGCAAGCGTGTGCCATCACCTAAACCTTTGAGGATTACGGCTAACTTGGAAGCAATTTCAATGTCTAATGGTTCTGTCATCCTTAACCTCACTTGTGCTTGATATATATGAATATTTGCTCATATACTCATAATACTACAGTTACTTGTGAAACGCAAGGGGATAAGATAAATCGTCTTTTGTTGCTTTATTCGGATTTCTTTAAGCGGGTTGAAACTAAGCCTGGCAGAAGATTGTTGTCGTACCTCACTCCTGCAAAGACGAGATTAATTCGTTGCTACGTACCTCGTAATGATGAAATTATTGTCATCCTCAAACTGATTGTCAAAAAATCTTCCTTATTTCATTCAACTGGAAAGATCCTTCGTGATTACTCAGGATGACAAATACTTAGAGTGAAAAGAAAAAACGCACAGCCGAATTGTTGGTGCGGTCATAATCCAGGATCAATCCAAATCAGCTATTTTTCTCGTATTCCGCCAGGTATCGCAGCAAGGCCGCGGTGAGTTTGGCATCATCTATAGCGTGGTGGTTATTGGGCAGGTCGATGCCGCAGAACTTGCCAGCAAATTCCAGTTTTTGGGACCTGAAGTTATTCACCCTGCGATTCCACTCTCCATACCAGGCAGCAAACATGTTCATCATACAGAAAGTCTGGTTGTGCTGGATGCTCCAGGGCAAACCAGCATTATCCACCGATTGCTTCATCAAACGATAATCGAATTCCGCGTTATAGATTCCGATGGCACGATCGAGTAACACTGCTTCGATTTCGGACCAAACATCTTTTAAAAGAGGTGCGTCTGCCACCATTTCATCCGTGATGCCGTGCACTCGGCTGGACTCTTGGGGGATTGGTCTGCCTGGGTTTATGAGATTGTTATACAGAATGTTACCGTCAAGATCGACAATTCCTACTTCGATGACCAGATCATAGAGACCGACGCCGGTCGTCTCTGTATCAAGAAATATTGGATTTAGCTCAACAACCTGGCAGGCTCGTTCTAACACTTTTGGATGGGCAATTGGATAGGGCATAATTCCTCCGTCATGATTATATCAAGGGAAAGCGAGTAAAATTTCAAAAACAAGCTTTTTCGGGTTGTGGTATATCTTAGTCAAACTTTTAGAGGTGCGATATTATGGAAGCTCCACTCAATGAAGAATCCCGAGTTGAAGAACAAGATTCAAGCTTAATTCATAGGATAAGCAATTATCTGATCAAAAATTCCCCAGGTATGCGGGTGGTCAAAACCGCCCTGGCTGTGCTGATTTGTCTCTTGATCGAGCATTACCGCGGCAGCAGCATGCCCTACCATGCCTGTATCGCCACCATTGTCTGCATGCAGCCAACATTGAAATCAACTTTCAAAGCGGCTACAGATAGAACTATCGGAACAATAATCGCGGGCATTTACGCTTACCTTCTGGCGGTGCTCTTGATCAGCAAAGCCGGAATGAACCCTGAGAGTTTGCAGTTTTTCCTGTTGATCGGCGCGCTTTCTTTTCCATTGATGACTCTGATGGTTATTATCAAAAAAACCGCGTCACTGCCAATTACAGTGATCGTTTTCCTGGTCATCATGCTGAGTGTCAGCTCCACTGATCCACTTGCTTATACAGCTGAACGTGTTGCAGGAACTCTGATTGGCATCGGAGTAGCTCTGTTTGTGAACTGGCTGCCGTTACTAAACAAAATTGGTGAGAGGTTTGGTAAAGTAAGTATTGCTGAAGCTATAGAACAACATCTCGAGACCCAAAACCACTAATTAAAGGATCGATGTGAAAACCGCAAGCGAACTCTTGACCAATCTACTTGAAGAGGCGAAGTCTATCGTCTTTTTTGGTGGTGCTGGCGTGTCCACAGGTTCGGGAATCCCCGATTTTCGCTCTGCAACGGGTCTGTATAATCGGAAACAAGAAACGGATTATTCTCCAGAGACCATGCTCAGTTTCCAATTTATGATCGATCATCCAGAAGAGTTCTACACTTACAAACGAGAAAATCTGTACTACCCAAATGCAAAACCCAACCTGGCTCACCTGGCACTTGCTCGCCTTGAGTCAATGCATCCAGACGTGACGGTCATCACCCAAAATATAGATGGCTTGCACCAACTGGCAGGGTCGAGGAATGTGCTCGAAATTCACGGTAACTTGCAGCGATTTTATTGCATGAAATGCCATCGCGATTACCCGGCAGCACTGGTATGGGAAGGAGAAGGGGTTCCCCATTGCCCGGTTTGCGATGGGATGATCAGACCAGATGTTGTGTTGTATGGTGAAAATCTGGATCAACTAGTGATGCTGCGCGCCGAGAGTGCTGTTCGCAGAGCTGACCTGATGATAGTAGGCGGAACTTCCCTGGTAGTTTACCCGGCTGCAGGACTTTTGCATAATTTTCGCGGTAAATCGTTGGTCTTGATCAATCGCGACCCCACCCCTTATGATCATGTGGCGACTTATGTGTTTCATGAGGATTTGGGAAATCTGCTGGACGAAGCAGTTCCCCAAAAAAAGCTTTAATTTAACAGCATATTGAGTTCGAGGAAAAAACTTTTGATAAATCGAGCTTAAACTAAAACAGCCGCCTCACCTGCGGCTGTTTTAGTTTCGATCTAAAAAGTGTTTTTTCACAATCCGATCCTGTTCGCACGCTTTGAAAGGAGAGAAACAATTGTTGTGCGAACTTTTAGTATGTTAACCCGTGTTAGTTAAAAATAGCTCAATGAATTGTTATGATTTTGTTAAAGTTTACTTATCAACTATTAATTCAAAATTTGAAGATAATAGCAACCACCTTCGCTGGGTAACAAGCCTGAAAACGAACGCCTTCGGTGTCTTTTTATGCTATGATTAGCAAAAGAAATTATGAGCTTTTGGAAAAAGACTTTCCCCTTTTTATTGCTTAACATTGTTGTTTCAGCGGCAGCAATG
>CAZYIJ010000167.1:0-3706 GCA_964647425.1 uncultured Anaerolineaceae bacterium | reverse complement strand
AATCTGTCAACCATGTGTCCGAACACCTGTCAGCGATCTATCCGGTCTATACAATGGTAAAGGTCGCGGTTGCATCGACGGTGGTCGTGCCGTTGCCGGTAAGTTTTCCTGCCAACCAATTGAACTGTGTGGTGATCGTCAAATCATCGAGGTTCTGGAGCTCGCCATTGTAATCCAGGCTTAGTTTGTTCATGTTGTAGTTGAAAGCCTGGCTTTCAAGGATCAGCTTACCCCCGAAGTTAATAAATACATATTCAGGCGTTTTTAACAAACCACCACCGGTCTTAAGATAAAAATTACTGGTTCCGCTTGTTGGTTGAACAAATAAAGCAGTGCCGGTATTAGCAGGCTGAGAATAAGTGCCGGATAAATTTAGTGTACCTCCGTTTAAATGAACTTGATTTACACGTATTTCAGACCCACTGTTGAAATTGAACGTCTGTCCGGATACAGTGTCATTATTACCCATATACAAGTGCTCACCCTCAAAAATTCCCGTGTGCTCCCCGCCTCGAATGAGCACAACACCGTCACCAGAAGTTCCATGTTCGGTAAAGATCAGGCTGCCAGCATTGTTAAAGGTTGAATAAATATACAAATCTCCAGTACCCAGTTTTGTTATGGTTCCAGTTGACGACACATTCACAGTGCCGCTTCCAGTGCCACCGTTATAGTTGAGATAAACTACACTCTCCCCAGTATTAGCAACCACTGCGCCGTCAACCGTCCAGGTAGTAGCATTCACAGCTGAACCATTCAGAATAGTCAGGGTAGCCCCAGAGTTTATGGCGATGGTGTTTACGGTTACACCTGCTATTTGACCAATTGTCGGCTGATAGGTTGTGCCGCTGGAGATGGACACGGAATCTTCGGTGGCTGGAACGTGTCCACATCTCCAATTTGCGACTACAGACCAGTCGGCACTCGCGTCCCCTTCCCAAACACAGTCTGCGGCTTGCACTGGCGTGTTAGCCCCGGCAAGGAAGCTTAAAGCAAGAACCATAACCAAGATTATTCTAACAGTATTGCAAAGGGACCTTCTCATGACGACTCCTTTTTGAACCTTGTTAAATTGTGAATGTAATGTTTGTGCTCTCACTAATAAGCGTGGAAATTGCGTTTGTAGTGAATTGATGAAGCGCTTATTTGTTAATTGACAAGAAACCTCAAGACTATCTATTTTATTTTTAAGATAATGTTGGAACAGGTGTAATAAATTTTATTACACTTTGGAAATATTGGTTAATTTTTTAATGAAATATGGGCTGAGATTGATTCTCAGCCCATCACGAAATTTGACTATTTCAAAATCAAAGGAAGGAAGAGCATGGAGAATCCTCCTTCAATGCTGATGTCGATATTCTCTCTTACTTCACCGTCAATGATGGTTACGACGCTTGGGGAACCATACCAGGCATAGGGTTCCCCCTCGTCCGGAGGACCATCGCCTGATTCATTCAGGTCGATCCAGGCACCGACGTAATAGGTGCCATCAGGCAAGTTTGTGAAGCTGTAGCTTTCACCACAGGCAATGTTAATTGAATCTTGAGGGGGTGGGGAAGTATAGTCATTAACCCAGAGGTCCACAAAAACGGTATGCGGGGAGTCGCACGTGACAGTGCCGCTGATGGAACCGCCTTCCAAAACCGTCAGAATTATCCCGGAGTAACCGTATTCAAAACCCCATCGGTATCCTTCTGGTACATTTAGCGTGGAAAACCCACCCGAGCGCGTGCCGTAAGGCAAAATTGTGAAGGAATCGCCCACTTGGGGGATAAAACCATCGATCAGGCTCACGTTCAGCGTGCCAGCCATCGTTGCCGTGCCAGTGACGGTCAGCTGGTCGTATTGCGTGCCTGCAGTAGCGCCGCCCAGTTCAATATCCAGGATGCCATCTGCAGATTGGGTGTAATCGCCCTGCACTGTAATGCTGCCAGCAGAATTTCCGGGGCTGACCGTGCCGGCATTTGTTACATTGGATTCGATCGTTCCGGTACCTGAAAACGTTTCCCCCGAGGAGATGTTAAAGGCACTGGCAATTATTTCTCCTCCCTGCAAAACGATCATGCCCAAATCGGCAGATTGGCTGGCGGAGATGTCAACTACAGAATTTGTACGAATATAGGTCGTACCGGAGATAACGCTGCCATAAATATTTATGGAGTTGTATTCGCCTGCAAAAATGATGCTCACATCAATGCTTGAACCGATCTGGAAGGTGTTGATGCGTTCCGTATCGGGGGACTGGAAAAAACTCAACTGCTTTCCAGTGAATGTACCGGTATGGATACCGGATTCATACAGGATCAGTGCGGCATAAATGCCGGAGTTCACAACCCCATAATTGTTGAAGGGAGCTTGAATTCGCAGGTTATGTCCATTCACATCCTGAATGCAGATTGTCCCATAGTTGTCCACCTGATTCGCCAAGAATGTGGTCTGTTCGTCAATTGTGATCTGGGCGTTCGTTTCGATAGTCAGTGTATTCATGTCGACCTGGTCCTGATAATTGGTCAAGACGGGATAGGCCGGTTGACCGGAGGGGATGATCACATCGTGGGTGTCATTGGGATAGGTAGGAGAACTGCTTCCGTCAAGGCATCCGATCCAGTTATCAGTGTCATACCAATCCGTTGTTGTCCCTTGCCAGGTGCAAGTAGCTGCTTTGACCTGGCCTGATGGCAGTACAAAGGCGGTGAGCAGCAGGATGCAGGCAATTAAGTACTGAGTTAACAAGCGCTGAGATTTCATTTTTTACCCTTTCTTAATCGTGAGACGCTTAGCAAGCTATCAGCGTTCAAATCAACAATTCGCAAAAAGGTTAGTGTTCAATTTTTAAATCCAGACGGCATTATCAATGCCCGGAGTTGGGTAATTTGTCGTATTTCGCCTGACTTAGCTCCCCCACAACTTTTTTGCATGTTCAGCGATTAGAAATCCTGACAAATTACTGTGGTTGTTAAAGATTCTATACAACCTGAAATTTCAGAAATTATTTTACCATAACAACGAGAGGCTTATGATGAAATTTAAAGAAAATTTATTACAAATATTGTATAAAAAGCCTGATAGTTTTTTTAGACATGAAAGTATTTTAGCAATTTCCCCATCCACATAGTCTCTAGTAAAAATGTGAAGAAATTGTTGAGAAATTTGCTAAGTGAGTCTTATTTTGTTTTCGATTCAGAAGATCGTATGGACTCTTCCGCCACGATGTCAATCACGGTTTCCTTCAACTTGCGTTTGCCGGGTTTCTTTTTGAAAGCCTGCTTAAAGCGCTCCATCATTTTCTCACTAAGCTCTTTGCTAAGCTCGCCAAAGCGTTCTTTCGAGATCCGTTCACCTTTCTCAAACCATTCGATTGCCGCGTAACCCATAACAACAGTCATGGAGGTGGCAATAGCCGAGCTCAGCAGCCAGCCCGGAACACTGGCGAACTTGGAAAATTGCTGGAATAAGGAGCGTCCGAGCATGCCCAGCCCAAAAGTTCCAATTAACTCGCGCGCTCTGGCAGGGGTGATCTTGTATTGATATATCCGGGCGATAGTCATCACCATTCCAACCTGGTTGGCGATCAACGGAAAAAAGTCGATCACCGGCAGAGGCGAGAGGGCGATTGCAGCAGAAAGCGACGAGGATGTCGTGATCGTTCGCCAGGCGATTTTCCGTCGGTACATTGGCATGGCATTTGCCAGTGCCAGGGTCA
>CAZYIJ010000166.1:0-3751 GCA_964647425.1 uncultured Anaerolineaceae bacterium | reverse complement strand
TCGAAATCAATCCTTTTCCACTCACTCTAATGCGCGTAGCCAAAAGGGTTTGTCAATGCGAGCCCCCGAGATGTACCAAACGAAAAATCAGAGTGCCAACAAGGGGGCGTGGCAATCTGCCTTTTGATGAGTCCCCAAACAATTAATGCGCGTAGCCACTATAGGTAAATCTACTAGATAAAAAGGGGCACAAAGCAATCTTTAATCCGTCACTTCGAGTTACCGATATAAGTTTTTGGATATATCCGAACACCAACAATGAAATGTGACAATCTGGCTCTTTTGCTTTTCGTAGAGCGGGATCGTTCACGCAGGTTTTTTTCGTAGGCCGGCTTCCGGGTTTGAAGCCGGCGTCTTTGTTTTTTTGTAGCTCGTAGGGCGGAATCTATTCACACAGTGCTCTTCGAGTGGTTGCGGACTCCGCCGAATACGATCTGTTTTTTGAACGGCGGAGTGCCCAAAGGAAGGGCATTCCGCCCAACATTTTTTTCGTAAGCCGGAACATTCTGCACGCCTGTGCCCACGAAGCAGGGCAAGGCGATCTGCCCACCAGCCCCTGGTGTGCTTTTCTGTGGGGTTTCGGTCCCGTCATTGGAGACCTGCGGTCAGAACCCTTTCATGGCATACAAAGGGCAGGCTTTGCACTTAGGAGACCATGAAAGAACAAGAGTTTAGAACAAAATACAGGGGGTATAATCAAACAGACCCCACGCAGACTGGGTTAAACATCATCATGAGGGAACCGTTATGCTGACTTGGACAGAAATCGAGACTCGTGCCATCGCCTTTCAAAAACGCTGGAAAGCTTGCACAGGTGATGAACGCCAGGAAGCCCAAACATTAGAAAAAGTCTTCATGAACGTCTTTGGCGTGGATTGGCACGACGGTCTTCATGAACACCCGATCATCAGCATTGATGGCGTCATCAACGATATCGACCATTTCCCCCTTGAGAACCATGGCATTTTCGGACCAGGATTGACAGTCAATATTGATCATTTGATAAATATTGACATAATATATATTATTTGATATACTCGTTTTAGACCTTTGAAAGATAAATATTGAGGCGTGCATGAAAGGTTTTTCAGAAGAAGAACTGCGTTTTCACATCCTTAACTTCCTGAAAGATTTTAAGGAACTGATGGGTCAAGGTCACTACTATGTCAAGGAACATCACAAAAATATACAAGCATTGAGGGATTTGGGAATTAATGCAAGGTTACGAGATGAATTAATTCTTTCGGTTGCTATGGATAATTATTCATCTGGGCCGAATCAAGACGAATATCATCCTGGATATTATTGGGTATTTGGCAAAAATTTAGATAACGTTGAAATTTACATTAAACTAAAAATCGTCTCATTAAATAACGGAAATGAAAAAGCTGTTTGTTTATCATTTCATCCTTCAGAACATCCTTTGAAATATCCGTTTCGTAAATGAATTATTGTCGGTGAGTAAAGGAAAAGAGGTGAACGCGATGAACGCATTTTGTCCAAATTGTGAAAAAGAAACAAAGCAAGAATTTGTTGATAGAGTTGAAGAGATTGACATTCGGGGTGAAATGATCCCTATTCATTTGGAGTACTACCATTGTGAAGAATGTGGCGAAGATTTCGAAATCCCTCGTCTCGATTATGATCCATTGGACGCAGCCTATCGTGAATATCGAATTAGAAAAGGAATGGCGCAGCCAGAAGAAATCAAGAAATTCCGCAAAGAGTTGGAACTTACTCAAAAAGAAATGAGTGAGGTCTTTGGAATTGGAATCGCAACTTTAAATCGATATGAAAACGGAGCTTTGCAATCCGAAGCACATGATCAGGCTATCCGATTGATTATGCAGCCGGCTAATATGCTGCAAATTCTGGAAAATAAACCAGAATTGCTTTCCGAAGTTAACACGAATCGTATCATTCAACAGCTCCAAGAAAAAGAACAGGACTGTGGTGATTTGCTACAAGAAGCTATTGAGCAATTCGGCAGTTATTCTCCAAGCTTGTTGAGCGGATACATCCGCTTTAATGCCAACAAACTGTTCCAAGCGATCAAGTTCTTCTGTTATAAAGAGCAGGTTTCGAAGACAAAGCTCAATAAACTCCTGTTCTATGCGGATTTCAAACACTTTAAAGATAATGGTGTTTCAATTTCTGGTGCTCGTTATGCCCACGCCTATTATGGCCCGGTCCCTCATAAATTTAATACATGGCTAACTGCAATTTCAGAATGGGACAATCAAATAACAAGCGAAGAACAACCTTTTGGTGATTTGGTTGGTGAAGTATATACCAGTGGAGAGCCAGACTGGTCCGTTTTCTCTACTTCAGAACTGGCGGCTCTCGCGTTTGTAAAAAATAAATTCCAAAAATATAGTGCTAGTCAAATTCGGGATTTCTCCCACCAAGAAAAGGGTTATCGAACTACAAAAGATGGTGAAATCATTTCCTATCAGTATGCTCAAGAGCTCCAAATATAGTATCACCAATTTTAGGTTGGCGAGTATGTTAGGCAATGTATCCAGCAAGAGTATCTGGGGATAGATAAAAAGTCGGATTTTATAAATATTGATTTGATCAAAGACAGGATGATGATTCGTGGCGAATGACAAGCTCTCAGAAGCTAAAAAGGCAAAAAAAGACGAGTTCTATACCCAATACAACGTTATTGAAAAGGAAATGAATGCATACCTGGAGTATGATCAGGATGTGTTTCGGGGCAAAACGGTTCTCTTGCCCTGCGATGACCCGGAATGGAGCAACTTTACTAAGTATTTCGCTCAAAATTTTGACCGCTTTGGTTTGAAAAAACTTGTCAGCACCAGCTATGCACCAGAAAGCAAAAATTATCAGGGTTTTTATCAGCCGACTCTTTTCGAAAAAAACAATCCTCAGTTTGACCAAATCAAAACCACAACAAAAGGTAAGATTTTTACGCTGACTGAAGATCGAACAGGGGATCGCGAAATTAATATTGATGATCTTCAATGGTGCTACCTGGATGGAGATGGGGATTTTAGAAGTACGGAGATAAAAAAACTACGTGATGAAGCTGACATTATCATCACTAACCCGCCCTTTTCTATGTTTAGAGAGTTTTTGGCTTGGATTATTGAGGCTAACAAGCAATTCTCAATCATAGGGAACATGAACGCAATAACATATAAAGATGTTTTTCCATTAATCAAAGAAAACAGAATTTGGTTAGGACCGAGTATAAGCAGTGGCGATCGAGAATTCCAGGTGCCTGACGACTACCCTATTACTGCAGCTGGTTGGAGAATCGATGATCAGGGCAGAAAATTTTTACGAATAAAAGGGGTTCGCTGGTTTACAAATCTCGATCACGGCAGACGTCATCAACCTTTACCACTAATGACAATGGCGGATAATCTGAAATTCAGCAAGCACAAGGAAATTAAGGGTAAGAAAGATTATGATAGTTACGACAACTATGATGCTATCGAGGTACCCTTCACCGATGCCATTCCCAGCGATTATGAGGGTGTGATGGGTGTTCCAATCAGTTTTCTGGACAAGTACAATCCGGAACAATTTGAGATTCTGGGCGCTACTCAAAGAGGATGTCATGATGAAGTGCCGGATACTAAAAAATATGACGATTATTGGGAAGTCACACAAAGTGGAAAAAAGACAGGATCTTCAGGGGGAAAAACTAATGAAAATGCTAATTTGTTAGGAAATGATGGCAGAAAGAATTACTTTATCAACAAAGATGGAAGAGTTATCC
>CAZYIJ010000165.1:0-3774 GCA_964647425.1 uncultured Anaerolineaceae bacterium | reverse complement strand
ATGGCGCTGGCTGGAATTCAACTGATTTCCATCGGTCGCATCCATTGGCTGGCAGACGCGCTAGACATGGACAAAGTCTACAATAATCACCATTGGGTCTCCCTCTTCTCAGTTTTGCTGATCGTCGCGCACTTCATGCTGCTCAGCTTTTACAACCCGATCATTGCCGGCTTTTTGAATGTCTTAAAAGCACCCTGGATGATCGCCGCTGGCTCTATCGGTTTGTTTGGATTATTGCTGATCGGCATCACGTCAGTACTGCGCAAGTCTTTCAAATTGGATTACCGCTATTGGCTTCTGATCCACGATATTCTGACCATTACCATCCTGGTTTTTGGAATGATCCACCTTTTCAAAGTTGGCTATTACACCAGCCATCCTCTGATGAAGGCTATCTGGATCTTTGAAATTGCCGTTTGGGTGATTGCCTTTGCCTACATCCGCATCATTCGACCCATGCGAATAGGTCAGAAACCTTACATGGTTGAGTCCGTAGTCGGCGAATCTGCTGATACTTACAGCCTCACCCTGGTTCCGGATGGTCACGAAGGCGTCCCCTTCGAAGCTGGTCAGGTGGCTTGGATCAGCACAGGGCCCTCACCCTTTGTGCTAAGCCGTAATCCTTTCTCTTATTCAGGCAGTGCTGAAGCTGGTGGCACCCTTCGCTTCTCGATTAAAAACCTGGGCGATTTCACCTCCACCATCCCTCATATGCAAAAAGGTCAACGCGTATACGTGGACGGTCCTTATGGCACCTTTAATCTGGACGATCCAAACATGCAAAAAGGTCTGGTTTTGATTGCAGGTGGTATCGGTCTGGCTCCTGTGATGAGCATCCTCAACACCCTGGCAGATCGCGGCGACAAACGCCCTACCTACGTTTTCTACGGCGACCTCAATGAGGACACTGCCCTGTACGCGGATGAATTTGAGCAGTTGAAACCCAAGCTCAATCTCGCTTTTGTGCAGGTTCTGGAAGAACCTAAATCAGAAGATTACCCCCATCAGGGTTACATCACCAAAGATATTATGCTCGACCATCTGCCTCAGAACTACAATGATTTGTATTACTTTGTTTGTGGTCCCGCTCCTATGTTGAGAGCGATTGAAAAACACTTCGATGCCATGGGGATTTCCGGTTCCCAGATCCACGAAGAAAACTACACAATGGCCTAAATTCTTACTGGTTTTTCTAAAGCCGGGTTACATCGACCCGGCTTTTTTTATTCAGTGAAAACACATTCTACACTTTTTTGTAGTTGTATAAACAATCATGTTATCCTAAGATCTCCACACGGTCGTTTTTTTGTGAGAGGATTATCATGACCACAAATCAAAAAAGATATCTTTGGTGTGAACGCACCGAAGCTGAGTATGTCCAAATCAGAGCTGAAATTGAAAAACGCAGAGTTGAAATGCTTACCCTGGATCAGCCAGTACAATTTGACTGGCCTGCCAGGAAACTAGAACTTGAAGAATGGCTTGAGCGCGGTCGCCAGTTTATCGACAGGTACGCCCTTGGTATCGACGATTCCTGGGCCAGTATTTGCGACCGAGCCCAACACGGTTGGGATAAGCTGAAAACCGAAGCCCGAGAGTTGTTAGACAACAATCAAACGTAGGTTGGGTTGAAGCCGGTTTCACCCCATCCGCGGGAGGGGGATTGAGGGGGTGGGTTTTTTTAGGACAAAATTTTACCGCTCTATCGGAAAGCCTGCCTCAATCAAGGCTTCAAAACCACCCAAAACCGGGTTGACACGCTCAAAACCATCTTTCAACATCAGGAACGCCGCCCCGGCGCTCGAATTTTCAGCCGGTCAGGTACAGTAAATGATGTACCAGGCTTCTTTATCCAACCCAGGCAGGTAAGATTCAATTTCCCCCAGAGGTACGCTCAGCGCTCCCCGGACATGGCTGGCAGCGTATTGCTCTGGCGACCTGACGTCGAGCAAGATCGCCCGCTCGTTTTGCAAAGCCTGCTGAACTTCCCCTACAGTTAAGCGTGGAACATCATCCTGAGACCGCAGAATGGGATTTCCGCTCAATTCACGAATCCCTTGATAAACAAACACGCCCACAACAACGACAACCACAGCCAATATGATCCATATTGGGATCAATTTATTCTTTTTCGCTATATTTGGTAGTCTTCTTTTTGCCATGGATACCTCAATTTCAGTGTCTGAAATTATTGCACACGGACGATCATTAATCCAATCACAAGGTATACAACCCCCAATTCCAGTCCCTGATTGCCAGCGGAAATCCAATACTGAAAGATTGCCTGTATAATTAGCTATTAAAAGAATGGTGCCACCGCGCACAATGAGAGCCTTATGCTGGAAATTACTGTAAACGGTATCCCCTATCAACTCCAGGAAATCCCTGGTGAAAAATTGAGCGATTTATTGCGCGAACGCTTACACCTCACCGGTACAAAAGTCGGCTGCGGCGAAGGGCGCTGCAATATCTGCACTGTGTTGGTGGACGGCGTCCCCACCCGCTCCTGCATCACCCAAGCTTCCAAAGTCAATGGAAAATCGATCCTGACAATTGAGGGTCTGCGAGCTCTGCGCCCTGACCACCAGCAAGACCAGCGCGAAGACCTCAAAGCACTCCACCCGCTCCAGGAAGCTTTTATCAGCCACGGTGCCATCCAGTGCGGTTTCTGCACACCCGGTCAGTTGATGAGAGCATACGCCCTCCTGCATAGCAATCCCGACCCAAGCCTGGACGAAATCCGCGAGGAAATGAATGATGTTATCTGCCGCTGCGGCAGCTATGAAGCCATCTTGTCTGCCATCCAGGCCGCTGCCAAAGCCATGCGCGAGCAGGATCACATCCGACTTCGCCAGGTTCCGCTCGGAGAGCAGGACCTCACTCACATTGGCAAGCCCCTCGCTCGTCCGGATGCGGTCGCTAAAGCGATTGGTACAGCAAAATTCACCGATGACCTGCATTTTGAAGGGATGCTTTATGCCCGTGTCTTGCGTGCTGGCGTTCCCTCTGCCATCCTGCTTGGCTTGGACACAACCAAGGCACAGGAGCTCCCTGGCGTTGTCAAAATTCTTACAGCAAGTGACCTGCAGCACGAACGAAATCACGGCATTTACAAGAAGGATTGGCCAATCCTGGTCGGGATCGGCGAACGTGTGCGCTACCAGGGCGACGCTATCGCTCTCATCGCCGCTGAAACCCAGGCGATAGCCGACCAAGCCGTCAAACTTATCCAACCCGAATACGAACTGCGACCGGTGGTCAGTAACCCGCGCCAGGCGCACGAAAAAGACACTGAAAAAATCCACGAGCAAGGCAACCTGCTCAAGCATATCCACTTTAACAAGGGCGACATCCAAACCGGCTTTGAAGAAGCAGATGTGATCGTTGAACACACTTTCAATACACCCTTCATGGACCACCTCTTCATGGAGCCGGAGTGTTCCATCGCTGTTCCCTGGGAGGACGAAGGTCTCGACTTGTATGTCGGTTCGCAAATCCCCTTCGAGGACCGTCGGCAGGTGGCCGAGGCCGCAGGCTTACCGCTCGAAAAAGTACGCGTGCGAGGTCAGAAAACTGGTGGCGCTTTCGGCGGCAAAGAAGATGTTGCCGGTCAAATCCACGCCTCTTTGCTCGCGTTAGCGACCCGCAAACCAGTCAAACTGCTGTTCACTCGCCGTGAAAGCATGCTGGTTCACCCAAAACGCCATGCCACCAGTGTAACATTGCGGCTGGGAGCCAAACAGGATGGCACGCTCACCGCTGTTCACACTGAAC
>CAZYIJ010000164.1:0-3797 GCA_964647425.1 uncultured Anaerolineaceae bacterium | reverse complement strand
GGAAATGCGGAAATCAATTTTTAGTGTTTTAGCGGTAATTATCTTCATTCTTGGCGCATTCTCGCCAGCCATTTCAAGCGCGCAAGCGCAGACGCCCCCACCTCCCAGGGAGCCAGAGCGGCAGCAACCCTGCCTGCCGGGGCAACCCTGTAAGGATGAAAACGGCGAACAATTCATCATCCCGACCGAAGAAACACTGGCAGCGCCAAATGCCATCGGAGACAGCGACGACTACGGTTACACGCTCAGCAGCGCTGAATATTCCTGGATCAACGCTGCTGATGGAATTAACACCGGCATCGATAATGTATATGACATCACAGGTGCCATCACGCTGCCGTTTGCTTTCCCGTTCTATGAGAACAGCTATACTCAACTCTACATCACTGGTGCGGGTTACCTGACATTTGACGATTATGATTGGGTCAATTGGGGATATCCTATACCTGATGAAAGTGTGCCGAATAACTTGATATCTGTCCTCAGTAAATCTCAAAATTACTCTGGCAGCGCGGTATATTACAAGAGTTTTGGCACACATTTTGTAATCCAATGGAATCATCTGCTTGATTATGAAGGTGGTGTCTACACCTTTGAAGCAGTCCTTTACCCCTCTGGAAACATCAAATTTCAATACAGGACCCTGCCAGATCCCAGCAGTGGATATTGGTGCTCGACAGCGGGTATAGAAAACGCAACAGGCCTGGATGGCCTGGCATTTTGGGATTGGTGCCAGCGACCAACAACATCAGGCACCGCGGTGCTCTTCACCAAACCCGGACCCAGTGCCCGGGTTGGGGCAAGCCCGCTTTACCTGGGCGAATTTGCTTATTCGCTGGATGTGGATGATTTCAATTTCACAATAACCAACAGCGGCGACCTGGGGGCGGATACCTATGACATGGTTGTCACGACCGCTCCTTTGAGTGGCGGCTTTATCGCGGAATTGTTTGACACCGGCGGAGTTCCTCTGACCGATACTGACGCTGACGGCACCATTGATTCCGGATCGCTAGCCCAGGGTGCCAGTAAAGAAATTATTGCGCGCGTTAGTGCGCCTGATGGGCTTGTTTTGGGTTCGGCTGTCAAAACCTACATAGATATCAGCTCCACCATAACCCCCACCAAAACCAAGACGGTGACTATTGACTCCACTGTACCGGCTGCTTTCGCGCAGACATATAAAGACGAGGAGAGTCACACGCTCTGGACAGATTTAAACTGGCCGGTCAAGCAAGTTGAAGCGGAGGTCTCCTCGGATGCCTGGATGAATAACGATGAACCTGCGATCATTGAGACGGCTGACCACAATTTTGTGCATGTATGGACAGATTATTATGAAGGGCAGAATGCAAATGGTTCGGAAGTGCGCTATGCGATGGTAGACCGATTTGGACAGGTCATCAAAGCCCCAGCCACCTTAAGTTCCATTTACGACGGGGCAGATTACTACACCTCTCAACGTGAATCCGCGCTGGCTTTGGCACCGGACGGAAAAATTGGGTTGGTTTGGACTCGTTATATGTACCATTATCCTGATAGTTATAGCAACTACAACATCTTTTTCGCGGTACTCAACCCATCCGGTACGATTGCCTACGGTCCGGTCAACCTGACCAATAACGATGCCTGGGGCAGTTATTCAGCAGGGAACAGAGTGGAGTTAGTTGTTCCTGACATCAGTGCCAGCGAGGATAATCGCTTTTTTATAACCTGGGAGAAATATGTTCAAAGCGCTAGCACACAAGATATTCATTATTCCATCCGTCAAAGCAGCGGCGCAGTGCTGGTGCAACCAACCGCAATGACCACTTCAGATTGGACTCAAATGTATTACCCCTTAGCGCAAATTGCGCTGAGCGGAAACCGATTTTTTGTCACATATGAACACCAATATATAAGTGGACAATACTACTACCAAGATTTTCTTTATCGCGTGTTTGACAGCAGTGGTGGTACACTCACGCCGCCATCTGATCTCGACTTTTATGCTGACAGCGCAATTCAGCTTTCAGGAGGAAACATCCTACTGGCAAGCTCAGCTTATGGTGATGTGATCTACTACCAAATTCGGAATGGCTCAACCTATGGCCTGATTTCTGAATCTTACCTGAGTCATCCCTCAACAAGCGAGGTAGGATACGGAACGCTTGGAGTAACCAAAGACGCCCTCAACCGCGGCATCCTGACCTGGAGTGATGAGAACGATCACTACTTATATTATGCCTACGTGCAGGGCACCAACGGCGCGCCGCTTTCCGGTCCAGTTATCTTCCAACATTCAGACTGGTTAAGTCTGAGTTACACTGGCAGCAGTATCACCACAAATTCCTGGTCTCCAGCTGTGGGTATTGATTTGATTGGCGAATTTTCATCCAATTTGTTCGGCGCGGCACCGGGCGGAAATGCCATGCTGCAGCTGTGGAACTCTAATGTCGGAACGGATACTGCTGAATTCCCCGAATTGACGCTGACCCTGCCTGCAGGATTGACTTACGTTGGCGATACTTCTGGCGTAACTCCAGATCTGGTTGGCAGCACGGTGGTCTGGCAGCTTCCTGAGCTGGCGTATGGCAGTTCTGAGGATTTTGTGGTTTACCTGGCGGTGGACGGAGCGACTCCTGTGCCGAGTTTCTTTGACGTCAGCCTGGAATTAACCTCCGAAGGCGCGGATGTCAACCCCGCGAATAATACTGACACCACGCAGGTTTTGGTAGGGTTGCAGAGCTTCTTACCTCTAATGCTGCGGTAAAGTTCGTTTAGTTATTGAGAAGGAGACCTTCAACGGTCTCCTTTTCGTTGAGTTAGGGGGATTTACGATGAAGAGAGGGTAAAAAAGGAACGGCTTTCATGTTGTCTATCAGATACCGGGTTGAAATACACAACCCGGTCAACAATCTGGGCATTGCCAGGTGGCAATCCGGGATTTGTGCAGGGGAGACTTGCCACGGTCTCCCGCCTATTGCATTGCGAATTCACCTCGGGACGGTATGGCAGCCGTCCCCTACAAAAGATGGCTTCGCACTAAAAGACAAAAAACCGGGTTGAACCCCGCAGTAGCGCAACCCGGTCAGCAATCCGGGATTTGTACAGGGGAGACTTGCCACGGTCTCCCGCCTATTGCATTGCGAAATCACCTCGGGACGGCATGGCAGCCGTCCCCTACAAAAGATGGCTTCGCACTAAAAGACAAAAACCGGGTTGCGTATATCAACCCGGTCTACAATTCGTTATTATTTTGCTATGAGCTATGAGCTATGAGCTATGAGCTTTTGGTTTGCTCTAAAGCCCTCTTTCCCCTCGTTGGTAGGGAATGCCCAGGGCGGCGGGGGAGCCGATGCGCTTTCTGCGTGCCGCCGAACTGCCCCAGATCAGGGCGATGATAGTCAGAATGTAAGGTGCCATCTGCAAAAAGAAGACCAGGTTCGTGTTGTAGAAAAACGGATTTGCCAAACCGAACAACAAGCGCGGTCCTTGCAGATCGAGCGAGAAACGGCGCAGGATTCCAAACAGATAGCCGCCCAGGGCAGCTCTGAAGGGGTCCCAATGAGCAAAAATAACCAGTGCGACCGCGATCCAGCCCTGCCCGTTGACGGTCAGGTTGGAATACCAGCCCGGTGCAATAGCGACACTGATGGCTGCGCCAGCCAAACCAGCAAAACAACCGCCAATGAAGGTGTAGATGTAGCGTGTGCGGTAAATATTGACACCCAGCGTGTCTGCGGCAGCGGGGTTCTCGCCTACTGCGCGCAGATGGAGACCGGGACGGGTCTTGTGGATGTAATACCAGACGATTG
>CAZYIJ010000163.1:0-3815 GCA_964647425.1 uncultured Anaerolineaceae bacterium | reverse complement strand
ACGCGGACCAACCGTAGGCAAAGTGCGGGTGAGAGTCAGATAGAGACCACCGCCTCCTACAAAGAGCAAAATCGCAATTGCCGGGAGGTAATAAGAAAATGGTTGGGGATTGTTGTCTCGTTGCATGCTGAAATTATACATTATTTATAAATAACTTTAGAGCTTCGGATGTTGTTCTAACCGACCTTATCCTGTGATAAACTTTTCTTCGAATGAATTTATTGCTGACGAAAACTTATGCCTCAGCTGAGGCGTTTTTTACACCTGTGAGGAACTATGGACACAACATCTGCTGCTAAAAAGAATGCCTACCTGGACGCCTTGGATAAACGTGTTTTAGTGTTTGATGGAGCCATGGGTACTACCTTGCAAGCCTTTAACCTTAGCGCTGAAGACTATGGGGGAGAGCATCTGGCGGCCTGTAACGACGCACTTGTGCTCGTGAAGCCCCAGGTTGTTTTGAATGTGCACCGTGCTTTTCTTCAGGCTGGCGCAGATGTAATTGAAACAGACACCTTTCGTGCCAATCGTTTGACTCTGGCTGACTATGACCTGCAAGACAGGACTTTGGAATTGAATGAAAAGGCTGCCAGGCTTGCCCGGCAAGCTGCTGACGAATTCTCTACCATTGAAAAACCCCGTTTTGTTGCCGGTTCAATGGGACCCTCCGGGAAACTGATTTCAACCAGCGATCCCGAAATGTCTGATATCAGTTTTGAGGAATTAAAGGACGTTTTTCGTGAACAGGCAACAGGCTTGATTCGAGGTGGGGTGGACCTGCTGCTCATTGAAACCTCGAACGACATTCTGGAAGTCAAAGCTGCAATCAATGGAATTCGGGAAGCCTTGGAAGAAGAGCAGCGCTGGCTGCCCATTCAAGCCCAGGTCACGCTGGATGTGAATGGGAAGATGCTGCTTGGGACTGACATTACTGCTGTTTCGGCAATCCTGGAAGGCATGGGAGTAAATGTGATCGGGTTGAATTGCTCGACAGGTCCGGAACATATGCGTGAATCAATGGAATATCTGACCACCCATGCCAACCTGCCAATTTCCTGCATCCCTAATGCCGGCTTGCCCCTCAACATTGATGGCGAGGCGGTCTATCCGCTCCTGCCAGAAGACTTCTCAGACCAATTAGGTGAATACGTCCAGAGACTTGGTGTGCGCATTGTGGGCGGCTGTTGTGGAACACGCCCCGAACATATTGCAGCTCTATCTGAAAAAATTGCGAAAATTAATGCTCTTCAAGCAGAATCAGACTCCAAGGCAAGGCTATCATCAGTTGTCCAGGCAGTCGATATTGAACAGATTCCTGCTCCTTTTATCATCGGCGAACGGATGAATGCGCAGGGTTCAAAAGCCTTCAAGCGCTTGCTTTTGGCAGAAGATTTCGATGCGATCATGCAGGTTGCGCACGATCAGTTGGATTTTGGCGCGCACGGACTGGACATTAGTGTCGCAACAACCGAACGCAGCGATGAAGCAGAGTTGATGCGCACGATCGTCAAGAGGCTTTCTTTAGAAGTGCCCGTGCCACTGGTTATTGACACCACTGAGCTATCAGTAGCAGAAGCCGCCCTGCAAACCGCACCCGGACGCAGCCTGATCAATTCGACCAACCTTGAATCTGGTGAAGAAAAAGCTGGCAAAATGTTTACGCTTGCCCGCAAATACAGTGCTGCCGTGATGTGCCTGACCATCGATGAAGAAGGCATGGCTAAAATAGTGGAAAGAAAATTAGCGATCGCCCGCAGGATGCATGACCTGGCTGTTCAGGACTACCATCTCAGACCCCAGGATTTGGTTTTTGACCCGCTCACTTTCACCTTGGCAACCGGAGAGGAAGTCTGGCGGGAAAGCGCGGTCGAGACACTAAAAGGTATTCAGGCGATTAAAGTTGAGTTGCCCGGCGTTCACACCTGCCTGGGAGTAAGCAATATCTCCTTTGGGCTGGCTCAACCTGCACGCAAGCTGATCAATAGTGTTTTTCTGCATCATGCGGTCGAGTATGGACTGGACATGGCAATCGTCAACCCTGCTCACATTCGTCCTTATGGAGAAATTCCGGTAGAAGAAAAAGAACTTGCAGAAGAGCTGATTTTCAACCGATCTGCTGATGCCCTGGAAAAACTAGTTACCTGGTTTGAAATCCACGAGGAAAAAGAGAGCGAAGGAGCTGCGAAAAAGGATCCCTTTGAAGGACTGAATACTCGGGAACGACTCTTTCAGCGCATTTTGCTGCGCCAGAAAAACGGTCTTGAAGAAGATATCGATCAGATTTTGGCAGAAAGCGACCAGCCTAAGGCAGAAACTGCCGTCAACATCCTCAACGAAGTGCTGCTGATGGCTATGAAAGAGGTTGGCGACCGTTTTGGTTCAGGTGAGTTGATTCTACCCTTTGTGCTTCAGTCGGCTGAAGTGATGAAAAAAGCGGTCACTCACCTGGAACAATACCTGGAGAGACAAGAAGGAATGAGCAAAGGCAAAATCGTTTTGGCAACGGTCTACGGTGACGTTCATGACATCGGCAAGAACCTGGTTAAGACGATTTTGGCAAACAACGGTTACGAGGTGATAGACCTCGGTAAACAAGTGCCAGCTGAAGAAATCATCAGCCGGGCAGTTGAAGAAAAAGCAGACGCGGTTGGTTTGAGCGCTCTATTGGTCTCGACCAGTAAACAGATGCCCCTGATTGCTAATGAATTTCAGCGGCGGGGGATTGAAATGCCGATTCTGATCGGCGGTGCTGCCATCAACCCCCAATACGCTGAGCGAATTGCCGATACATCTGAGTTGGGACGATACAAGGCAGGCATTTTCTACTGCAAAGACGCATTTGAAGGCTTGAATGTGATGGACCAACTGGTTGACCCGAAAAAGAGAGATTTGTTAAAGCGGAAAACAAGCAATTCTGCTGCAATTAGTAATAAGAAAATCACTAAAAGTAGTGAAAACCCTGCCCAAGTTCGCAGTGTCTCTCCAGCTGAAGTGATTCCTTCGGTAGAACCAATGGGCATCCGTATTGAAAAAGAGTTGCCCTTCGATGAAGTCGCGAAACTGATCAATATGACTGAATTGTACCGACTCTCCTGGGGAGCAAAACAGGTGCGTGGGCAGGAATGGCAGGACCTGAAAGCGGAATTTGACCTGAGAAGGTTGCAAATGCTTGGAGAAGCAAAGAAGGAAGGCTGGATCATCCCTCAAGCGGTTTATGGCTACTTCCCGGTATGGGCAGATGACAATGACCTGATCATTTTTGACTTGCTCAAAAGCAGTGTAGAGCATCCAATAGAGTTGACCCGGTTAACCTTCCCTCGCCAATCCAAAGGAGAAGGTTTGTGCCTGAGCGATTATTTTCTGCCAGTCGGTAGCCCGCGCTTTGACATCTTACCTCTCCAGGTTGTAACCGTAGGTAAAAATGCAACGGAACGATTTGAAGAACTCGACAAACAAGGGCAATATTCTGAAGGGTATTTCCTGCATGGGCTTGCGGTTCAGATGGCAGAAGCCAGTGCGGAGTATGTGCACCTCAAAATTCGCAGGGAGTTAGGCATAGGCGAAGACCAGGGTTTTCGGTATTCCTGGGGCTATCCGGCACTTCCCTGGCTGAAGGAACATAGAAAAGTGTTCGATTTGTTGCCTGCAGAAAAAGATCTTGGTATGAGCCTGACCTCCGCCTGGCAGTTGGTGCCAGAGCAGTCAACTGCGGCAATGGTGGTTCACCACCCTCTTGCTAAGCCTTTTGATGCCGGCGTCAGCGGGATGGAGTTGCTACTCGGGGAGTAAGCTGTTTTTGTCTCACAGTGGAACGG
>CAZYIJ010000162.1:0-3828 GCA_964647425.1 uncultured Anaerolineaceae bacterium | reverse complement strand
TCGCGCCTGATACGGAAATGGATCTTTCTAATGAATCACTGGTCCAGGACGAGCCTGTATTTATCTCGATCACAAATCGAGGATACATCAAGCGTGTCTCAGACAGTGCTTACCGTCGCCAGGGAAGAGGCGGTCGTGGTGTGATCGGTCAAAGTATGCGCGGTGAGGACGAAGTGAACTTCTTCGTACGTGCCAACACATTGGATACGATTCTTTTCTTTACCGACAAGGGCAAGGTTTACTCCGAACGTGTCTTCGAGTTGCCTGAAGAAAGTCGCCAGGGGCGTGGGATCCCGCTGGTAAATATTATCAATCTTGAATCTGAAGAAACCGTCACTGCCGTATTGCCAGTAGAAAAATTTGACCAGGCAAAATATTGTGCCATGGCGACTCAACTCGGCAGGGTAAAAAGAGTGCCCATGTCTGACTTTGAAAATGTGCGACCTTCCGGCTTGATTGCGATCCGGCTAAACGATGGCGATGAATTGGGTTGGGTGCGCATGACCAGCGGCAAGGATGACCTCCTGATAGTCACACGCCAGGGCAAAGCCTTGCGCTTTACTGAGTCCGAAGTCCGTCCAACCGGACGTACAACGATGGGCGTTACTGGCATCCGCCTGCGCGGAGACGATCGCCTGGTTTCCATGGATGTGGTCGAACCCGAAGGCTATCTGTTGGTCATTACCGACAAAGGACAGGGCAAGCGAACTCCTTTGGACGAATATTTGGCGAAATCTCGCGGAACGTTGGGTGTAACCACCATCAGCCAGGAAGCCCGTCCGGAAATTGGAGATATTGCCCAGGCAATGGTAGTTTTAGAGGAAGAAGATATCACAACTATCACCAGGGCTGGAATTGTCCTTCGAACAAAGGTCACAGATATTTCCGTCCAGGGTCGCGCCACTCAGGGTGTCAGAATTATGGACATTGATGAAGGCGATAACCTGGCAGCTATGGTTAGGATTTCAGCCGAAGAAGTGGAAACTGCGGCAAAAGCCCGGGAGCAAGCTTTGGCAGAGGAAGCAGAAGAAAACCCTGTGATCCAGACTGAAACTGAAGTAATTGAAAATCAGGAAGAGGACGACGCTTCTGATATTGAAGATGAGGCTGAAAATTCTGCTGACTGAACTACGTGCCAGTTCCCAGCCTGATCGCGGGCATTGAGCGAACCATCAGCGTTGATCGAGCCAGGGCAAAGCATTTCTGTTTTGCCCTGGTACTGTTTAATAGGTAGATATTTCCCTTTAAAAGCCAGGTGTTGGTTCCAGTCTGCTATAAACTGAGCAGAACCAAGTTGTTTTCGGCGCTGTTGGATCGAATAGAGCAGCTTTTCAAGCAAATCCAACACCGAATCGATGTTTACTTTTTCTGTCTCAAGGCTGGTCGCTGGAAAACGCAACTCCTTTGCGTTTCTTAAAGCCTCGCTTTTGAGGTTGATACCTATCCCCATTACCAAAGATTCAACCTTGGAACCGCTCCAATTGATTTCAGTCAGGATTCCACAGACTTTTCTCTCCCTGATCAGGACGTCGTTTGGCCACTTGATTTCAGCATCAACAGCGTATTCGCTTTTCAATAAATCAGTCAATGCCAGCGCTCCCAGCGCTGTGAAGTGGCTCAGGTACGGGATTTCCTGGTCGTTTGGGCGAATTAAAACAGAAAAAGTGAGGGAACTGCCCTCACTACTAAACCAACTACGGTCTTCTCTTCCTCTTCCAGCGGTTTGGTTTTTAGCCCAGACAACAAATTCACCAGGGATATTAACTGCCAATGCTGCAGCGTCGTCATTGGTTGAGCTTGTTTCATTTAAGACCAGCACGTCGAAGTCCGCCAGGTTTATCCAACTGGCTTCAGGGAATTGAGCCGTAAGCCCATCTATGATCATCTGTCAATCCACTGGCAGGCTGAAACAGACTCTGGCGCCTTCTTTATACTCTTCATCAATCCAGATCCTGCCACCATGTGCAAGGACGATCGACTTGCACAAATACAGACCCAACCCGGTGCCCTTAGTAGATTTTGCGTCTTTTTCGGAGCGGTAAAAACGGTCAAATACAAAGGGAATATCTTTGGGGTCAAAACCTTTGCCCTGGTCGCTGACACAGACCATAATTTCATCACCCAATTTTTGTCCTTTAATCAATATTTGGCCACTGGCACTATATTTGAGGGCATTGGCAATCAGATTGGTAAACAATTGTCTGATTCTTTCCTCATCGGCAGTAATGACAGGGAAATCCTCGCTCATTTCCACTTTGATTTCATGATGTGTGGTTTCAGGAGTAAAACGCTTGATCTGTGCTTGCACTATTGAAGATATGTCAATCTGAGATTTCTTTAAAGTGACGTTTCCAGATTGAAGTTTGGTCGCGTCCAGCAGGTCATCTACCATGGCAGCGAGGTGATCGGCTTCTTCTTCAATTACCTTGAGGCTATCCTGGACCATCTCTGCTTCCCACTTGACGTCTTCCCGCCGCAGGGTGCTGGTGTAGCCCTTGATCAGTGCAAGAGGGGTTCTTAATTCGTGGCTGATTGCTGAAATAAAGCCGGTTTTCATTTCTTCAGCTTCACGATAACGTGTGATATCGCGCACTGACGCGATCACATTGAGCAACTGCCCTGTTTTGGAAAAAAGAGGTGCATAAGTTATGGCAACCGGAATCGGATCAAGCCCATCCAGGCGGATCAGGTCGCCCTCCAGGAACATTTCACCCGGTTCATAATCCTGCCAACCTGAATGAGTCAGATCTTCCAGCTTGAGACCGATAGGTTCGCCCCGCCATTGCACCACATCTTCATACTTTTCACCTACCAGGGAAATAGAAGAGCTGTTGATCAGCCTGGAAAAGGCCTTATTGGCGCTTTGTATGTGCAGATCAGGGCTCAAGATCAAAATGCCGTCGGCTACAGAAGCCAATAAGGCTGTGATGCGCAAATTTTGATCGCGCACCTGGTTATAAAGCCGCGCGTTGCGTACCGCGATGGCGGCCTGGTTGGCAAAATTATTGAGAATACTGTGATCGTTCGCTGTGAAGACACCACGGTAATTTCGGAACACAAAAATCTGTCCAATTGGTTTTTTCTGAACCAAAAGCGGCAAGCCCACACCAGTGATCATTCCCATGCTGATATCACTCAACATCTTGTTAATCTCAGGGATGTATTGGCTGTCTTCTGTCAAGTCTTCTGGTAAGTCTCTAAGCCAGTTTTCAAGGTAGGTCGACAGTGCCGGAGGGATGCCTTTCGAGACTGCCAGATGCCAGCCCCGGCTTTCTTCAGTTAAAGCAATAAAACCAGCATGCCCGCTGAGCATTTCGATTGAGATTTGCAGAATGCGTTCAAGCAGGGTGTTCAGATCCAGTTCCTCGGTAAGCGCCCGGGATATTTCCAGCAGATATTCGCGCTGCCGCACGCGATAGTCAGGTAACATAGCCTAATTATGCCAGTGTTTTTAATTCGTGGGAGAGGAAGGTTTTATGCTCGTTTTCTCATTTTAAGTTTATCATCCCGAGGGTCAGCAAAGGATCTTTTCAAACCGACGTTACAAAGGAGGAATGCTGCCGGATTGGATGTGTAGAAAGGGTTGATTAACACAGATTTCACTCCACAGCAATCACGTCCTACGAAGAAAAGTAAATTCGAGATTCCTGTGCGCAGCCCCCTTTAGGGCTCGGATATGAACCATTTCTTTGACCATTTTAAATAAAAAGTGGGCGCTAGAGGACTTTATTACCCCCTTTGGGGGCCAACCTGCGAACTTACTATCGGATTCGAACTATCTTTTAAATGAAAAGTGGGCGCTAGAGGACTCGAACCTCCGAACCTCAC
>CAZYIJ010000161.1:0-3850 GCA_964647425.1 uncultured Anaerolineaceae bacterium | reverse complement strand
CTCCAAAGGCCGGATGCGGATTCTCCTTCACCTTCCTGACTGATCTCTCTCTGTATAGAATACATTAGATCCCTATAAAGATACAAGGCCGGATTCCGGGGTTGAATCCGGCATCCTTTTGTCATTCTGAACGCAGTGAAGAATCTTTCTTTGTCTTTAATCCGTCACTGCGAGATCCTTTGCTAGAAAATTTAGAGGAAAGGTTATCTTTGGCAAAGCAAAGGATCGTGACAGTCTCTCGTTTGAAGGTGAGTTTGCTTTGTCTATTATCTACTCGCAAAGACGGGTTAGAAGATTTTTTTACCCAATTCCCCCAACGCCCAACGGATGGCATCTGCCACGATTGGGTCGTTTTCATTCCTCAAACCCTCTTTCAACAACGGGATAAATTCTTTCTGCCCGCTGTTGCCCATTGCAATGGCAACGTTGCGCCGGAAGCCAGAATATTTAGCCCGCCAAACCGGTGTATGGCGATATTTCAGCTTGAACTCTTCTTCTGTCAATCCGAAGCTTTGAGCCAGATCAGGAGACCCATCAATAATGCTTGCTCGATCTTCTTTTTGTCCTCTTTTATTAACTGGGCAGACACTCTGGCATTGGTCGCAGCCAAAAATCCGATTTCCCACTGCTTTTCGAAATTCCTCCGGTATCTTTCCGCGGTTCTCGATCGTCAGGTAGCTCAGGCAGTGCCTGGCATCGATGCTGCGATCAGGCAAAATTGCCTGCGTTGGGCATGCCTTCACGCACAGCTGGCAATCGCCGCATCCATCTCCTTCGTAGGGCAGGTCAGACTCAAGGTCAAGGCTGATCAGCAGCTCTGATAAAAAGGTCCACGATCCATACTTCGGATGGAGCAAAAGCGAATTTCTCCCAATCCACCCCAAACCGGCCTTATGCGCATAGCCTTTTTCCAGGATTGGTGCACTATCGACACAGGGATAGGTCTCTACATCGTTTTGAGCCAACTCATTGATCAAATGTGCCAGCTGATCCAGGCGTTCCCTGAGGACTTCATGATAATCTCTCTGTAAAGCGTAAGCAGCGATTCGTCCTTTGAACTTGCTCATTTCAGCCGATGGCAGGTCTTCCGGAGGCGGGTAGCTTGACAGCAAACTGATCACAGTCTGGCAGGACGGCAGCAATAGCCGCGGATCCGACCGTGTTTCCAGCGACCGCTGGCTGGCAAGGTAGTTCATTTCAGCGCGCTGACCGTTTTCGATCCAATCTTTAAATCGCTGCATCCCGGGGGCAAGCTCAACATGAGTAAACCCAATAGCAACAAAGCCGAGGCTTTCAGCCCCGGCTTTGATTTTTTGTTTTAGGTTCATGAGGTCCTGCGACCAGATCTACTCTATTACATATTGGAAAAAGAAATATCCAAACGGAACGTTATTGGCATTGACGATATTCCAATTGCTTTTTGCAACGCCAACTGTCTGCGGAGCAGTGAAATTCATGGTGAATTGAATGCTCATTGTCGGTGGAACTTCCGTGGGCATCGTGAACGTGGTTTCGGAGATGCCGAAATTGTTACCATCAACGTATTGGATGTAATAATCAGTTGTCCAGGTAGTTGTACCCGTATTCAACAAGGTAACGACAACCTGAAATTTCTGTCCAGCAGCTACTAAGGAATCGTCTTCCGGATAGCTGCGTGCCCATACCCCAGCATCGATGCCGCCTGAAGCGGTTGGAGCCGCGGTTGTTGTAGTCACCTGGGGAGAAGGGGTGATTCCCAGGGCCGCGGTTGGTACGACCGTTGCGAGAGTCGCGGTCGCAGTGGGAGCAGTCGTGGCAGTCGGCACGGGTGTATCCGTGGGGCGTGCGATTGCGGTCTTAGTAAATTGGATTGCGACCGTTTGGGCTACATTGGTCTGACGGGCTTCCTCAGCCAAAGGATCTTCCTTCGGCCTGCATCCTGCCAGCGCAACCATCATTACAAGTCCTATCAGAAGGACTACTTTTATCTTTTTTGTGTCCATTCTTACACCTTTCAAGAGACGGATAATAAGTCTCCAATAATTGTGACGGCTAATTTCTTATTTGTCAAGTTGACCTGGCTCAGGGCTTGATCATCGGTTGAAGCAGATGAACCACATCTCCGGAGGGCGAGCCGTTTGCTTCCACCAAAAGCACAATTTTCACCTGCTTGCCGCCAAGCGAGCCAAGATCAACGTCTAACCGTTGAAATTGCAAATCATGAATTTCGTTCCAGGAAGCCAGTTCACGCAAGGTGCCGGAAGAATCCTCGTAATTCAAGCTGAATTTGACATCGCAAGTCGTGTTTCCGCGTTTGCAACCCAAAACAGCAGTAAACCTGGCATTGGCAGGGATGGTCATCGCCGGGAAAGTACCTTGCAGGAACGAATCGTCCGCATTATAAAGACCCAGCCAAAGGGCAGTTTCATCGTCCTGGGATCCATTTTCGAGAATCGGTCGGTTGTCAGAATAGACAAAACCGCCTGTATCGCCAGGCTGCCCCGGGCAATTTAATTTGCCTGTTGGGCTGGTCCAGGATGCAGAACAATATGAATCAGCCAGGTTGATGCTGTCTCCCCGCACCTGGATTTCAACCCAAAAAGTTGCCTCTTCGTTTCGAAAAGCGAAAATCACGCCCTCTGCCGTCCGCAGCTTGAATTCAGCTCTATAAGCCCCGGCAGTATTTGGCGCATTGAAAGACATTGAAATCGTGACCGACTCACCTGGAGCGACGGCTGTATTACTGATTGGTTGGCTCGTTGGGGCACTCATGGCACTGCCTGAGACAAACACCACGCTGTAGCCAGTGGTCCAGGTGCAGGTGCCTTCATTCTTAAGTGTCCAGGTTTTCGTGAAGGCTGTGCCGGGGTAAAACTGGCTGCCGTCTGGGATAGTCTCGCTGACGAAACCAGCCAGGTTGCAATCCGAACCGTCGCCCGGAGTTGCTGTTATTTCAGTCGGCATTGCAGTCAGGCTTTGCGTTTCAGAAGGAGAGATACTTGGGGTTGCTTCAAGCGGTTGATCTGTAGGCGTTTCAGCCAAAAAGGCCTGCGAGGTGGCAGTCTGAGCAGCCATTTCAGTGGCAACGATCGATGTAGTCATGGCTTCGATCGTGCTGGCAGCAGCGGTGCGAATGAGATCCAATTGATCCACGGGGGTTGGGCTGGGCTGAACAGCATTGCAAGCCGCCAAAACTAAGGCCGCCCCGAGAATAAGAATAGTACCGAACCATTTTTTCATGCCGCCTCCATTAACCGTCAACCTCACCGGTAGATATTATAAAGGGTGCAAGTGCCAAGCCAGGATAACTTGTCGATTTGAACATACCTCGACAAAAAGCCGGGTCCTGTATTAGAAACCGGCTTACCAATCTCTGGTAGCTCTTACCGTCCAAAGACAATTGTTCTGAAAAAGGTCGAAAACTTAAACTTTTCTCCTGTCAGCAGTGTCTGCGAGCTGAAAAGGTTCGACACACCTCGTACAACCAGGTAGACTGTTGCAATCAAAACACCCAATGAAAGTGCAAGCTGCCAGATTGGAACTGATCCAATCGCGAGCCTGGTCATCATCACTACAGAAGAGGTCAGCGGGAAGATGCTTAAGAACACGCTCAGAAAAGAATTGGGTTCTCCGATCAATTGGTTAATGATCAGAAAAATAAAAATCAAGGGTAAAGTCAATATGAAGGATGAACTGTTACCCTCACGCAGATTTGGTGCCATCGCCCCGATTCCAGCCATTAAACTTCCGTACAAGAAGAAGCCCAGAATAAAATACGGGATTCCAAGGAATACAATTTGGTTTGATAAGCTTACCCCTTGCAGGAAGGGAAAGCTCTGACCGCCAAGGTTCATGAAAAGCACCACAGCGC
>CAZYIJ010000160.1:0-3906 GCA_964647425.1 uncultured Anaerolineaceae bacterium | reverse complement strand
AACCCTACAAAATCGGTATCATGACAGGGACTGTCTCACAAGGTGAAGAGGAATACCAGGAAGCTATGAACCAGATCGCAAAATACGGCGATATGATCGTTCATGCCACCTATCCTGACAACTTCTCAACCGAGACAGAAACAACCATCTCGCAAGTTGTGCAGATGGCGTCTGATCCTGAGGTGAAGGCGATCGTCTTTGTACAGGCTATCCCCGGTGCCGCTGCAGCCATTGAAAAGGTGCGGGAGACCCGCCCTGACATGCTGTTCGTTGCCGGTGTGCCCGCCGAAGATCCCCCCGTCATTGCAGAAAAAGCAGACATCGTCTTGCAAGTGGACGAGATTTCAATGGGTCGCACCATTCCTGAATTGGCTGCCCAGATGGGTGCCAAGACCTTCATTCACTACTCATTCCCACGGCATTTGTCCTATGCGACCATCGCCCGCCGACTTGAGATCATGAAGGAAACCTGTGCCGAACTCGGTATCGAACTGGTGGAAGTTAATGCCCCAGATCCCACCGGCGACGCAGGCGTCTCTGGTGCACAGCAATTCATCACCGAGGACGTTCCACGGCAGATCGAGACCTACGGCAAAGACACAGCTTTCTTCTCCACCAACTGTTCAATGCAAGAACCCTTGATCCGAATGATTTGGGAACTCGGAGCGATTTATCCGCAGCAATGCTGCCCCAGCCCCTATCATGGATATCCGGCTGGATTGAATATTGACGTCAAAGGTCACGAAGGTGATGTGCAGTACATGCTCGACCAGATTGCCATCAAGTTGAAGGAAAAAGGCCAGGAAGGTCGTATGGCGACCTGGGGCGTTCCTATCAACATGCTGATGATCGATGCGGGCGTTCGCTACGCAATCAAATTCGCAGAGGGTGAAATCACTAACCCCCGCGATGTGGAAGCCTTCAAAGCAACTCTGAACGAAGCTGCCGCAGCAAGAAGCGTGGGTGAAGTCGCCGTCACATCTTACAATGAAGATGGCGTTGATCTGCCAAACTTCCTGATGTTACTGTGCCCGTTCTATGATTTCTCGCAATAAAATGCTTTTGACTAACGATTAAACTCCACAAAGCGCCGGCTTGCAGTGCGCAAGCCGGCACTTCTTTTTGAAAATAGAAGAAGGAGGAACAGTATTGGACGACCAATATTTGTTATCAATGAACAATATTTCCAAAGAATATTACGGCAATCGGGTTCTGAAAGGCGTTAATCTCAATGTCAAACCGGGAGAAATCCATGCCTTGGTTGGAGAGAATGGCGCTGGCAAATCCACCTTAATGAATATTCTTTTTGGGATGCCTGTAATTTATTCCACTGGCGGATTCGAAGGGGAAATCCTGATGAGTGGAGATTCAACTTCCATCGATTGCCCGCACACAGCCATGGTCTGTGGTATTGGCATGGTTCACCAGGAATTTATGCTTATTCCCGAATTCAACGTCACAGAAAACATAAAGTTGGGTCGGGAAATTGGCGAACCTACCGCGTTCAGCAAGATTTTTGGTGATTTGCTCGACAAGATGAGTTGGACACAAATGTCCAAAGACGCCAGAAAAGCTTTGGATAGCATCGGGATGATGAACATTGAAGAATATACCAAGGTGGCTGGAATGCCAATTGGATATAAACAATTCGTCGAAATTGCCCGGGAGATCGATAAGACAGGAATAAAACTGCTGGTTTTCGACGAACCTACTGCCGTTCTGACTGAAGGTGAAGCGGATCGTTTGCTGGAAATCATGCGCTTGATTGCCGAAAAAGGAATCGCCATCATCTTTATCACCCACAGATTGACCGAAGTTATGGCTGTGGCTGATAGTATGACCATTTTGCGTGATGGTGAATTCGTGGCTCGCAAAGATGTTAAAGATATCACTTTGGCAAAAATCGCTGAGCTCATGATCGGTCGACAGGTTGACAAATTGGTTGATGACAGTCTTTTAGAAAGCCGGGACCTGTCAGATGACAAAATCGCGCTTGAATTCAAAGATTATCACGTTGACATGCCGGGCGAACGTGTAAAAGGTATGAACATCAAAATCCGTGAAGGTGAGATTTTTGGGTTTGGCGGTTTGGCTGGTCAGGGAAAAATTGGCGTCGCCAATGGCATCATGGGACTATTTGATACCCAAGGAGATGTCTATGCTTTCGGGAAACGCCTCGATCTCAGCAAATTAGGTGAAGCGCTCCGCAATGATATCGCTTTTGTTTCAGAAGACCGTAGAGGTGTAGGGCTGTTGCTTGGTGAATCGATTGAAAGAAATATCACCTTTTCAGCAATGCAGATAAAAGATGAATTTTTGAATCACATCGGTCCTATAAAGATTTTGGATAAAGCCAAGGCTAATCAACATACCCGCGACATGATCAAACTGCTTGATATCCGCTGTACTGGTACTTCACAGGCAGCTGGTAGTCTCTCGGGAGGCAACCAACAAAAAGTCTGCCTTGCCAGAGCTATAACCATGGATCCAAAAATTTTGATCGTTTCGGAACCCACACGCGGTATTGATATCGGTGCCAAAAAATTAGTTTTGGAATATCTTACGAAAATTAATCGTGAACAGGGAACAACGATTGTGATGATCAGTTCAGAATTAGTAGAGCTCAGATCCTTGTGCGATCGCATCGCGATCGTCTCTGAAGGAAAAGTTTTCTCGGTGATGAACCCCGATGATTCTGACGCTGCATTTGGCTTGGCTATGGCAGGTGTCAGGGAGGAGGAAGCCGCATGAAAACCGTAAAAGAAATCTACGAAAATATTGGATTGCCAAGATTAATCATCGGTTTATTTTTCATCTTTCTTGTTATTACCTCAATAGTTTTAGGCTTTTCTCCAGCCGCTCTATTTAGCGACGTGGTCAGGCGTTGGTTAATGTATGGCACCCTCGTTCTCGCCATGGTTCCGGGTATTCAAAGTGGCATCGGATTGAATTTTGGCATTTCGCTCGGAATTTCTGCCGGACTATTAGGTTCTGTTTTGGCGATGGAAATCAGTTTTCTCAGAAACTGGACTGAGGTTTTGGGTGCTGGCGCGCCCTGGTTGACGCTTTTGATCGCACTCGTTTTTGGGATCATCCTGGCAGCGATTTTAGGAACGCTGTATGGTTTGCTTCTCAACCGGGTCAAAGGTTCAGAAATGACGGTTTCCACCTATGTTGGTTTTTCGGTGATTGCCTTCATGAACATCGTTTGGCTCTCACTCGCCTTCAAGAACGGAGAACTCAGTTGGCCTCTGCAGGGGCAGGGCTTGCGCAACACAGCCAGTCTATCTGGAAGTTTTGGGGGAATTTTAAGCAACCCAGACGTGGTGCAATCGACGCAGCCAGCCTGGCTGCATTGGTTAGCCTTCAAAATTGGCGAATTCACTCTCCCGCTTGGCTTGATTCTGGTATTTGCTATGTTGTGCTTCTTTGTCTGGCTTTTCTTCAGAAGCAAGCTCGGAATCGCCATGAGTGGTGCTGGCGAGAATCAGCTCTTTACCACTTCCAGCGGCATCAATGTAGATAAAAAACGCATCCAGGGTACCGCGATTTCAACCGTTCTCGGAGCGGTAGGCATTATCCTCTACGCCCAGACCTATGGCTTCTTACAGCTTTATAATGCCCCCCTCATGATGGGCTTTGCCAGCGTTGCCTCGATCCTGATTGGTGGCGCATCGGTGAGACGTGCAAAAATTTCCCACGTTTTGATTGGAACTTTGCTTTTCCAGGGAATCCTTGTAACCGCCTTACCTGTCGTCAATGAAGTGATTGAAATTGGCACATTGCCAGAAGTGTTGAGGATCATTATTTCTAATGGCATCATTCTCTATGCCTTATCCAAGACGAAAGGTGGAAACCAATGAGCCAAAAAACTAACGTTTTACAAAAAGCTGGTTCTTTCCTCTT
>CAZYIJ010000159.1:0-3966 GCA_964647425.1 uncultured Anaerolineaceae bacterium | reverse complement strand
AATCGGGATCGGCCTGCGGCGATTACTGGCATCCGGTTCACCGAGTTCCATCTTCTGCAATTTCACACCGGTAAGGTTGCCCTCCGAATCACCAACAAATTCAACCGGGCTGCGCAGGTAAGCAAAACGGACACCTTCCGCGACGGCATGCTCTATTTCTTCTTTGCGACCTGGCATTTCTTCCTGCCCACGGCGATAGATGATGTAGGTTTCTTTTGCACCGAGCCTGAGTGCGACACGGGCAGAGTCGAGCGCTGTATTCCCACCGCCAAAGACTCCAACAATCTTGCCGTGCAAGTTGTGAATGGGAGTATCAACGAAGGGATATTGGTAGGCTTTCATCAGGTTGATACGGGTGAGAAAGTCATTGGCAGAATAGATGCCAACCAAATTTTCACCTGGAATCCCCAGGAAATGTGGTAAGCCTGCTCCCGAACCGATAAAAACTCCGTCAAAATCATATTCTTCCAGCAATTCTTTGATTGTGAAAGTTGCACCAATCAAAGTGTTGGGAACAAACTTGACCCCTAATTTTTCGAGTTCGTGGACTTCCTGAGAAACGATCGCCTTTGGAAGACGAAATTCAGGGATGCCATAACGCAACACACCGCCAAAATCGTGCATGGCTTCAAAAACCGTCACTTCGACTCCAGCTTTCGCCAGGTCACCCGCACAGCTTAAGCTGGCAGGTCCTGAACCAATCAAAGCCGCTTTGGGGGCATGCTTTGACCGCTCAATTTTTTGAGTTTCCAGCCTGCTTTCAGCCAGCCTGTCAGCAGCGAAACGCTCCAAAGCGCCGATGGCGATTGGCTGACCTTTTTTGAGGAGGATACAAGCGCCTTCACATTGATCTGTTTGGGGACAAACCCTTCCGCAAACCATGGGTAAGGAGTTATCCTGTTTGATTTTTAAGCCTGCTTCAACAAATTTTCCCTCTGTGATCAGGTGAATGAAATCAGGGATCTGAACAGATACCGGGCAGCCTGCGACACAGCGGGGATTACGGCACTGAATGCAGCGTTCGGCTTCAGCAATGGCTTGTTCTTCAGTGAAACCAATAGCAACCTCATCAAAATTGTGTGTGCGGTTATCAACAGGCAGTTCTGGCATGACCTGACGCTGCTTTTCCAGAATCTCGACAGATTCGAGCAATTCAACTTCGTCGAGGATATCAATTTGGGCGTCGAGCCGGCACTCTTCGTCATCTTTATAAGAGCGGGTACGCTGGATAATGCTGGTGAAATCAACCAGGTGACCGTCGAATTCCGGCCCGTCCACGCAGGTAAACTTTACTTCATCGCCTACTTGTACGCGGCAGCCACCGCACATCCCGGTGCCGTCCACCATGATGGTATTCAGGCTGACGGTAGTGGGAATCGCGTATTTGCGGGTTAGCTCGCTTATTGCTCTCATCATAAAGAGCGGTCCGATTGCCAGAACGTGATCAAAAGTCTGGCCGGAGTCCAATAATTCCTGCAGTTTTCCTGTTACAAAGCCGTTGTAACCAAAGCTGCCGTCATCGGTTGTGAAATAGAGGTGGTCACTGACTGCTTCAATCTCTTCTTTGAGGATCAGGAGGTCTTTATTGCGAGCGCCAATGATTGAGGTGACTTCATTGCCGGCCTGTTTGAGAGCGCGGGCAACCGGATAGGCAACCGCAGCTCCTACTCCACCGCCAACAACGCAAACCTTTCCAAAATTCTGGATATCTGAAGGATTACCAAGCGGTCCCAACACGTCGTGGATGGTTTCACCAACCTGGACTTCGTCCAAAAGGGTGGTACTTTTGCCGACTGTCTGGACAATCAGGCGGATAGTGCCTGCTTCGGCATCATGATCGACTATGGTGAGCGGTACGCGTTCGCCTGATTCGTTCAAACGCACAATCACGAACTGTCCGGGTTTGGCTTTTTTTGCGATATATGGGGAATAAATCTGGTAAGACTTGATGCGGTCTGCCAGCGTCTTTTTTTGGATGATTGTGTTTAGGTCGATGAGGTGCTCCAGGTTATAAGATTACTCCGTGATAGGAGCTTGGGTTTCTTCCACTTGCAGTCACCAATAGAGAAATTCACCATTGTTGGGGTTGAGGGAGTAAACCAGGCAATAACGCCCAGGGGTAAGTTCAGTTTCAGGAGTGAGCAGCTGCATATTATTCTCAGCTGATATTGCCTGATAAGCGATAGTCTGTTCGTTCTCATCGAGCAATTCGAGGCGGTTCATATTAACTACCAGGGTATTGATGACGATTTCAGGTTTCAGGGAATTGGTAGTCGGAACGCCCTCCAGATCTTCTGGAAGCTTTTGCTTCATAGCCATCTCAGTATATTCGTCATTTTCCAACAGAAAAATCCCATTTTCAGCTGGCAATACTGCCAGTACCTGGGTTGGTCGGCTGAGGTATGGGATATCCACATTGAGAAGCGTGGAGCCAATCAGAATGCCGATGATGATGAAAACCATCAAGGTTAAACCATAGAGCAGGATATCCAGCCAGGGTCTGCGAACGCTTTGGGTTTGCCCAATTTGCGAAGGCTGAGAAGGACTGACGGCTGCTGGTTGAAGCGCTGCGGCAGGCGCGGGCATGGGGTTCTCAGCGGCAACATGAGCAGCGGCTTGCGATGGTGAGACCGTTGGTTGTTTAAAAACACCTATCGGACGGGTGTAATCAGATAATTTTTCACCTGGTTTGGGAGGGATGAACTTTTTTCGTTCAATAAAAGCCAATCCGCGTTGGGCTGGGCGGTTGCCAGGGTCAATTTCGAGTGCTTTTTTGAGGAAAATGGTTTGTTTTTCTTCGTCTTCGATTATAGCGGAGAGCCAGACCCAGACATTGGCATTTTCGGGTTCTTCTACAATAGCATCTTTCAAATGTCCTAAGGCATCCTCCATCAGACCGGACTTAGCTGCTTCGATTCCTTTTTCTAACGATGATGTCATAGTGATGCTCCGAATGAGGTCATAGATAATAAAATTCTACCATAATGATAATGATAAACTAAAATAACCCTGCAAATGGAGACAGTATGAAAATAGCGATTCTCAGCGACACACACAATAATCTACACAATATTCAAGCCGTGCGTCAAATCATATTGGCTGAAAAGGTTGACGCGATCATTCATTGCGGCGATCTTACTGATGGGGATGTTTTGGATTATTTTGGCGATTTTAAGTTGTATTGTGTGTATGGGAATGGTGATTTTGCCCCTGAGGTGAAGGAACGCCTGCAGTGGCTTAATCCTGAGAATCAGTCAGGTGATTACCTGGACCTGAAACTTGGGTCCAAAAAGATTTTTGTGACTCATGGTCACATGATCTCCAGACTTAGGAAAGCGGTGGAATCCGGGGAGTACGATTACGTTTTTCACGGTCATACACATCGGTTTAAGGACGAAAAGATTGGTAACACACGCCTGATCAACCCGGGTGCGTTGGGCGGCAAGAAGGTGGAGGATCGCTCATTCGCAGTCCTGGATTTGGAAAGCGGCGAGTTGAGACGAATTGTTGAACCATTTTGATTTTGAGGAAAACCTTGCCAAAATAACTACAAAGTGTATAATAACTGCCTATCGGGGCGTGGCGCAGTCCGGCTAGCGTGCTTGCATGGGGTGCAAGAGGTCGAAGGTTCAAATCCTTTCGCCCCGACAGAGAAGACCCTTGGAGAGATCCTGGGGTCTTTTTGTTTCCCGTTCTTGCAAGGTCTCCTGACTTTGCAGGGTTTTTGACCGAAGGTCTCAATCCCTGTCTTGTGTGGTCATTCTATAGGTAGTCGGGTTAGCGAAGAAGTACTGGGAGACCTAAAGGTCAAGTGCCTCGCACGGTGAGGACACCGGCGAGAACAGATAGAGACCTAAAGGTCAAGTGCCTCGCTCGGTCCCACAGGGAGGCTTCGCACTGAGGACACCGGCGAGAATAGAGGAACGCATTTTGTCATCCTGAACGAAGTGAAGGATCTTATCAGTC
>CAZYIJ010000158.1:2111-3984 GCA_964647425.1 uncultured Anaerolineaceae bacterium | reverse complement strand
GGGTGTGAACGCCTGGGCAAGCCTGCTAATGTGGAACTTATGAGCTTTGCAGGGCGATCCTGGATTAGTTACAGCTGGGCAGCCTTTTTGACACGCTTTGAGGAAAAACCCGTAAGCAGAGACACGCTTAACGCGCTTGCAGCAGTACCCGTTAGAACGCAGCAATACCGAGAAAAACGGGCAAAAATAAAGCAAAAAACGAATATTGCAGTATGGGGCAATTATCAAGAAATATCTCAAAAAAACCCTGAGTTTTTGATTAGTTACTGTGAAACCCCAGGCTTATTTATTGATAAATTATCAGGCGATTTATGCCAGCAGCTGCCCAATTCCAGGGCAATTCCTGAGGGCATATCACCTGCTAATAAAGGCAGTACCCGTAAGGTGAACGGGGCATTAAAGGCACTGTTAAACAGAGAAGCAGAAGCCAGGCAATGCCCCCCCTTGCGATATTCTAACAGCGCAAAAGAAACTAAACGGATAGAGAGATCAATAAGGCAACGGGGTGATATTACCAACCCAGTTACGATATATGAGCGGGGGCGCGTGAGAAAAGGAATTCAGAAATGGAACGCGTTAAGAGTTTAGATAATGAAAAAAATGTCTCAATTGTTGCACCCATTAAAGAGATATTTAGGGGCTTTTGAATTGTGATCCTGGCTTTTGATAATCCAGCAGCAGCAGCAGTTTTTACGCTTTTTTTGATTGTGAGGTTTAGCTATGGAATTTGAGGAACTGGTAAAAGCAGTATTAGCACTTGATTATAAACAGCGTGATAAGTTACTTGCAAAAGTTACTGAGAGTATCAGGCAGGATAATCAGGGCAGGGCTAATTTTAGGCAAGCTTTTGATGAGATTTATCTGAATTGCGCTCACGCTTTGATAGAAATTCCTAAGGCAAAAGAGGCTTTGCGCCTGGCTTCATATCGCTTCAAGAGCCTTGACCCGATAGAGGAAAAAGCAGCCAGGGCGCGTTATAGTGAGGTATGCAAGGCTTATGAAACTTTGAATAATCGTTTATTTTATGCCAGGGGCGCTATTCTAAGCAATCTGATAGAGTGGCTAAAACTGATAAGCAAGCTTCATAAATCCGAGTATAAAGACGAATTTATCAGGCAGCCAGGGGGCAGTCTCTTTGATGATAAAGGACAAAAAATTGAGGTTTATTCCTGGTGGAATGATCTAAGCGCTATCAGATCAAAAGCAAAAGAATGTGAAAAGCAAGCTAAACGCGAGCTGAAACTTTATGGCAATGTAACTGAGCTTTATTACAGCCTAAAAGAACTATTGAGCAGCCAGGGGGCGTATTATTTGAATGATATAAACGCAGGCATTAACTATTCAGACTTTGAGGATATAACCCTAACACCTGAACTGATTTATATACCCGATAAGGAAGCTAAAAATGACTAAACCGACATCAGATCAAGCCGCTTTTATTGAACTTAGAGCACAAGGTTTAAGTTATGTGGCAATCTCAGAAAAGATCAATGTATCTAAGCCTACACTTTTAGGCTGGGCTAATGAATTTGACGAATTGATAAAAGAGCAGCGAGCTTGCGAGCTTCAAGCCCTTTTAGATCGTTACAAGGTGGCAAAAATGGCAAGAGTTGATACTTTTGCCAAGTTAATGAGCGCGGTTCAGGGTGAAATTGACGGGGTAATAAAAGATAAACAGCTATCAAGTATCCCAGCTGATAAGCTAATGGCAATGGCTTTGACCCTGGATAAAAGGCTTCAAGAGGAAGTATCTAATAACGCCCTGCAAGTAGGCGGTATGAATTTTACGGATAAAGCCTTGCAGGGTGTACAAGTAGAACTTGACTAAAACTTGACCATTATTTGACCGTTTAGACGGTGAATAAACGGTGAT
>CAZYIJ010000158.1:0-2011 GCA_964647425.1 uncultured Anaerolineaceae bacterium | reverse complement strand
GGTGATACCCAGGGGGCGGTTAAATACCTACCGCGGTAGCCTTGCGAGCGTACGCGGTAAGCGCACTCACACGCGAGCATAATTAGAGGTGGGGGGTAGGCACTCAGGGATAAATAAACCCGCTTTACCTTGCGGATTGTTAGCCAGGGTGAAACCGCAAGTTAAACCGTCTTTATTTATCCCTGGCATTAATAGATCAAAAGCTTTGCGAGCTTTTACCCATAACTGAGTTATAAACGCGTTTTTAGGGCTTTTTTAGGGCTTGCCCCTGCAATTATCGTGATCGAGTTGCAGGGCTTTTTTTATCCCTTTTTGAAAAAACATAAACCTATATATGGGGGTAGCTTACGAGCTGGATAAATGATCATTATTTGATTATTTGAGAGCCCCATAACCCCTATATGTGGGGGGTAGCATTATTTATCAAGCTATTTTTGCCCTTTTTGAGGTGAAAAGCCCTTTTATGGTTACGATAAGTGCAATTACCGTAAGCGTAACCGTTTATAAGCGCTTACGGGTGATCAAAAGCGGTGGTATGCTTATCAAGAGATATTATACTCTATGAAACGCTTATGAGCGAATGAGGTAAAAGCAATGATAACGCCTAAACAAGCCGCTGAAACGCTTATGGTAAGTGGAAGTACCGTTAGACGCTGGGCAAGCGAATTTGAGCCTTTTTTGAGCCCCAGGAAGGGAACTAAAAGGCAGTATACAATTGATGACCTGGCAACGCTTAGAAAAATAAAGGATTATTATAGCCAGGGAATGAGTACAAGCCAAGTGAGTGAAGCCCTGGGGGTAGTTGACCGAGTGAGCCCTAACGATAAGGCGCTTATAAATATCTCAGACTTTGCCCTGGCTTTTGAGCAGCTGAGAATTGATAACCTTGACCTGTTAAAGCAGATCAATGAGCAGGGGGCGGCAATCGAAGCGCTAAAAGCTGAACTATCCGAGCTGAAACGCCCCTGGTATAAAAAACTTTTAGGCAAGTAATAACGCCTACAAGAGCCTGCTATCAGGGCGTTTTTGCAGTCAAGTTATATGGATTGTATTAACATTTTAAAAAACACCCTAAAAAAGGGCTTGAAAAGTAACTAGTTAATAGAGCAAGAAATATTTTTGAGATTGTGATCGAATATCACCTTAAAATATTCGGAAATCGAGCAACGAGTATGCTATACTGATTTAGAACTTTTACAATCTTAATGAACTCACACTATTTTGGTATTTTGTTTATTAAAATACCAAGCCCAGTTGACAGCTGGGCGTGGTGGGTGTGAGCGCTTGCTGGGCATAGCAAGTTGACTAACTTATATATAACCTGAAAAGCAAAAAAATACAAGGTTATATAAACGGTAAAAAATTATCAAGCCCAGGCAAGCGCAAGCCCTGGGCTTTTTTGTTATTCGAGCCCAGGGGGAAACTGGGCAAGGAATGAGCGATAAAGATAACTGGAAACTGAATAAGATCATATCAATAAGGGCTAATGATATTTGGGCAGCCTGGCTTGATGATTTATCAGATCAAGCTGATAGAACGCCTGCTGAATTTATCAGAGACCTTATCTTTTGCCTAAAAGTTACGGGGGCAGGAAACTATCTGATAAACACGCTAAAAGAGCGTGATCTAAGCTTTTTAGACTTTACAAGAAATGCGCGTGAGGGGTAGGGCGTGAAACTTTACCCTGAGATAATCCTGAGCGCAAAAGATAACGGGCTTCAAGCTAATGCTTTTAGGCTTTGGTTTATCGCTAAGGATTATTGCCAGGGAAGGCGCGGAGCAATCCCAGTAAAAGCACTTAGAAATCACTTGAAAGCCCTGGGCATAAGCAGGGCAACGTACTCACGCTGGATAAGCGCGGCGCTTGAATATGGGCTAATAGAACGCGTCAAGAGTGAGCGCCTGGGCTTTGATTTATACAGCCTGGCAGGGTGGGCAAGGGGGGCAGCGCTTGCAGGGTGTGAACGCCTGGGCAAGCCTGCTAATGTGGAACTTATGAGCTTTGCAGGGC
>CAZYIJ010000157.1:0-4004 GCA_964647425.1 uncultured Anaerolineaceae bacterium | reverse complement strand
TAGTCTTCACCGTTAAATGGTGTTCCAGTAACAGTGGGGGTCAGCGTTTCGGTAACGGTATAAGTGGATGTAAGTGTGCTAGTGGTGGTTGCCGTATGCGTGGGGGTCGCTGTAAAAGTCGTAGTAGGCGTTGCAGTTCGAGTGGGAGTCGCTGTAAAAGTCGTAGTGGGCGTTGCAGTTCGAGTGGGAGTCGAGGTGGCTGTGGCTGTTGAGGTGGCAGTCGCGGTGGCTGTTGCCGTTGCCGTTGGAGTCGGTGTTTGGGTGGAGGTAGGGGTGGGAGTCGGGATTCCGATCACCACTTTTAGTTCCAATCCGATCAGACTGCCCTTTTCAGTCTGGATCTGCCAGACTCCCTCATAAGGACCGTGGTAACTTGGCGCGGTCATTTCCAAGGAAAGGTCAAACGTCTCCCCTGGTTGAATTGCTCGCAAAGATGAAGGAGAATTGCCGCCCATACGGCTCCCACGAACATAAACAAGCTTGTAGTCTTTCCATTCGCAGGTGCCATTGTTTTGAACTCGCCATGTCTTTGTAAATGCCTGACCAGGCTTTAGGACCGTGCCAGCAGGAATGGTTACATCGCCGATAAGGACTGCGGAAATGGTACAGGGTTCAGCTGTTGTTGTGATGGTGGGCGTCTGGGTTAGTTCGGAAGTGGGGCTGGGAGTGGCTGTAAGTTCCAGATTGGAGAGTGCCTGGACTAATACCGCAACCTGGTCAGTGATGTAGTTCTGCCCGTTTTTGTCGAAAAGGTTTACGGTTACCATTACAGCACCTTCCCGTGTTGGTATCCAGGGTTGGTTGACAACAATTGTATCGTTTGTATAGTTTTCTGCAAGGTCGAGGCGGACAGGCACAGCGTTGACCAACAATTCCAAACGCGACCATTTTGTTCCGGCTGGTATAACGGACTGCACAATCACTTCACTGTTGAGGGCAAGCACCTGCCCGGATGTTGGGGAAAGGATTTTCACAGCCAGACTGGTTGGAGCGTTACTGTTTCGATTGCAGGAAAACACCGTGAACACGATGAGAGCAAAAACGGTTAATACTAACGGTATGATCCACTTTTTCATGAAAAATCCTTCTATAATGTTAACCCCGGAACTACACAGAAAGTTCCATACTCAGGTCAACCGGTAAGCCGTATTCTGTCGCGGATGCGCATCTATCTCGACAATCTGTCACCAGACTGCTCATGCGGTCTACCCGGAGATCAAATGAGCCGAGCAGGCTCTCTCTCCTGTTTGACCTTGCACCGGATGGGGGTTACCTGGCCGTCTCTGTTGCCAGAAACGCCGGTGGTCTCTTACACCACCTTTTCACCCTTGCTCTTGCGAGCGGTATGTCTCTGTGGCCCGATCCGAAAGCTTACGCCTTCCCAGGGGTTACCTGGCATCCTGCTCTATGGTGTACGGACTTTCCTCACTTTTTCAGCGCGCGCACCTGGTTGACCTGAGTAATTTGATGATACCATTAAGGCGTTGGAGATTGGTTAACATAATTTTCCAAAGAGGACAGCAGGTGAGAAGTGGTTGCCTTGCAGATTGTGACTGTTCGGAAAATGAACCAATCCACAGGGAAACCTGAAAATTGCCCCATCAAGTTCTGGACAATTATTGTTTTTAGTGTAAAATAACTGTTTGGAATTATGAAGTTTTAGTTTTGGAGGAAGAAGTTGGCTAATATTAAGTCTCAGATCAAGCGTAACAAACAAAGCGCGGCAGCACGCACACGCAATCGTGTCTATCGTGGTTCTGCCCGTACCTTTGTCCGCAAAGCGCAAGCTGCAGTTCGTACTGAAAACACGGAACTGGCTGAAGCCGAAGTTATTAAGGCAATCCGCGCGTTGGACAAAGCTGCTGCAAAAGGCGTCATTCACAAGAACAACGCTGCCCGCCGCAAATCCCGCTTGATGGCCCATTTTAATTCGATCAAGAATTAGTTTATATTCGTCTTAGAAACCAGGCGAGGTTGTTTGATACCTCGCCTTTTTGTCGTTAAATGCATTTGACATTTGTTGTCAGAAAATTCTAAATACCGATGGTGGGGCGGGTTTGGAACCCGTACCTACAATCCTTGATATTCACAGTAGCGTTTTCAATCCGGTGCCAAACCACGCAAACCGCATTACTTACGCTTTGAGATGATATAATCCAGTCGAAAAACCTGAGGAAAACGATGTTCGAAGATGTTAAAAACCAAATCGCTAAAATAATTGACGACTTTTGCCTGCAACACGAACTCCCAACTGGCAAAGTTGAATTTCGAAGTATTCCTTTTTCTGGCGAATGGGGGATGGCGGCTCCGCTTTTTCCATTAGCAGCGGCAGACCAGAATAAAACCGGTCCGGTACCACAGCACGCCCAGTTTTTGGCTGAAAAGATTAAAGACATTCTTGGATTGCCAGAAGGTTTCACCCGTTCGGAGGCAGTTAAAGGCTACCTGAACCTCTATTTTGACACTTCTCTGTACGCAGCCAGTGCAGTTGACCAGGTCAACAGTCAAGGCAATCAATTTGGCAACGCCAGTCCAACCAACCAGTTGGTGATGATCGAATACTCCAATCCAAACACACACAAACCGCTGCATGTCGGGCATTTGCGCAACGTGATTTTGGGTGGTTCGGTTTGTAATATCCTGGAAGCCAGTGGGAAAAAGGTCATCCGTGCGAATTACATTGGCGATATCGGATTACATGTTATTAAATGGATGTGCAATTACGAAGTGTATCATGCGGGCGAGGAACCAGGCGCCGATAAGATGCGCTGGATGGCGGACCTCTATTCAGAAGCTGACCGCCGTTTCCACGAGCAAGATGGTTTCGAAGAAACTGTCCGGGCTTATTTTGCTCGTTGGGATGCAGGCGACGAGCATATCCATGATTTGTGGCTGCAGACCCGGCAGTGGTCCATGGACGGCTTTGCCCAGGTTTACGAACTACTTGGCGAACATTTCGACCGCATTTACTTTGAAAGTGATGTGGAAGACTCTGGAAAGGTATTGGTGGACCAGCTGATTGAAAGCGGGCTTGCCACCGATGGTCGACCTGAAAACCCTGTGATTGTTGACCTTGATACCATCCTGGGGACGAAAGAAGAATTCCGCGTCGCAGTAGTTTTGCGTTCTGACGGCACCTCCCTGTACGCCACCAAAGAACTTCCTTTGGCGATCATGAAGTTTGAAGAATACCACCTGGATGAATCTATCTACGTCATTGACGTCCGCCAGAGCCTGCATATGAAACAAATGCAGAAGGTTCTCGAGCTGATGGGCTACCCGTGGGCGAAGCAAATGCACCACCTGGCTTATGAAATTGTCAATCTGCCGGGCAACGTTATCATGTCTTCCCGTGATGGCACGGTGGTGCTGTTGGATGACCTGGTGCGCGAAGCCACACAGCGGGCACTGACCGTGGTAAGAGAGAAAAATCCGGAGCTTGATGAGGCGATCATGGAAGACGTTGCTCTAAAAGTAGCTCTCGGAGCGATCAAATATCCCATGATTTCACGTGAGAACACCAAAATTGTTACCTTTGACTGGGACAGCGCTCTTGATTTCAACGGTCAATCGGCGCCTTACATCCAATACGCGAACGTGCGCGCAAACAGCATTTTGCGCAAAGCAGGCGGTCTGGAGAAAAGTGTCGGAAAATTTAACCACGAGTTGGAACACAGCGAAATTAACCTGATAGAACTGCTTTCCAAACTCCCAGACGAGGTCAGCAAATCTGCCAAAGAACTCAGGCCATCTTCGCTGGCTGCTTATGCTTACGAGTTGGCGAAGTCATTTAACGATTTTTATAACCAATGCCAGGTATTAAAAGTGGAGGGTGATCTACGAGATTCACGCCTCGCGCTGGTGCAAGCTGCCAGCATCTGTCTGGAAAGGACACTCAACTTGCTGGGCATCCAAGCTCCTCAAGTGATGTAGAATAGTAGAAACAAACAAAAAAAAGGAGAATTTTATGAGTCGTATTCGTACAATCATCATGGGAGCTGCTG
>CAZYIJ010000156.1:0-4012 GCA_964647425.1 uncultured Anaerolineaceae bacterium | reverse complement strand
CTTTAGGGCAGACACGGGGGTCTGCCCCTACAAAAGCAACCTCTCCCTCAAACACCAGATGTAGGGGTCACCCCCCGTGGTGACCCGTCATCGTGAGAAAAACGGAGGTGCTTCTACGATCCGAGAAGGTTCTATTAGAAGATAAAAGTGTAAACAATCATCCTAAACAACATGTAAGCCATCATTGTCTTAACACGGTGCCCGTTCCCTATATAGATTTTTGATCAGGGAGATGAATACTGCTCGCTTCGCTCCCAGCATCATGGCCCCTCCGTACGCCCCCATAGTTGTAGGGTTGAGGCACGTCTCAACCATGATTGGCATTTCTGTCTACCAGGTGGAACAGGCAGGCCAGTTCCTTACATTCCCACTGCGGAGGGCTTTTAATCCAGCCAAATTGGGTTGGTGACCAGGGCGGGCATGGGGGGCAGACCAGGAAAGAAGGTGCGCCAGATTTCGAATCTCATATAGCCAGGTTTTTCTACTGGCAAGGTAACCTGCCAATCGCCTTTGTCGGGGGAGGTGAAAAGAGTTCGCTCTCCATCCTGGTCAATCAGCTTTAGATGATCACCGGGTTCAAGCGCAAATGCCTTCAAATAAGCCTTCTGACCATCCTGCCACGGCACGATCGCGCCATAGCTGCTGCCATCGACGTTCAGTTCAAGGTGCAAGGAGGTGGGGCTGAAGGTGAAATAGCTGTGCCCAGCTTCGACTGCTTCCAGGATGTCCTTCTCACTGGCTGACCATGCCAAAACATTAATGGTTGGATTCCCCAGGCGCTGAAAAATGGTGTCTTCGTGATAATCACTGCCGCAAACTGCCACCTGGTGCTTGCCAGCTTTGAGCATTTGGTCCCACCAGGCGATGGTCTCAATGTTTTTGGGGCGCATCGGACCGTTCCAGACCTCGATCAGGTCGTATTGGAGGCTTTCCAAGTCGAAACGGAAGCCAAAATTGCTCTCTAAGGGATGATTAATACTGATGAGCGCGCCGTTTTGATGTGCCTGCCGGAATTTTTCCTGAGCCTGTTCGTCTGTGTTGGTAAAGAAGGGTCCGGAATAAGGCTCTTCAATCCCCAGGAAGTTGCTGTGACCCTTGTAATGGGTCCATTCCAAACCAGGGATGATGGTGAGACCGTGAATTTTCGGGAAAGATGCCCGGCGGACCGGCTGGTTGTGGTCGGTAACGGCGATGAAATCCAACCCATGTTCGCGGGCATGGCGGGCGAGGTGATCGAGGGGGAGAAGACCATCGGAGGCGAGGGTGTGGGTGTGCAGATCGCCCTTCAGCCAACGGCGGGTTTTTGGGGTGAAACGCAACGTGATGGTCACATCCGCGCCCTTCGGCGAAACAACATAGGCCCCAAGCATAATTTGCCAGGTGCCGGCTGGGAGTGGGTGGGGTTGGTAGCCGGGGGTTGCCTCCGTGGTGGAGACGAAAATGATATCACGGCTGGAACCACTGGCGCCAACTTGGCTGCCATCCGGCGCGATCAACCCCAGGTCGATGCGGTTGACGCGCTGGTGCTTGGTGAATTGACCGCTTTCTACAGTGAACGGTTGGTTTTCTGTGTGAGGATAGGTGTATTCGATGTCGATCCGCTCGGTTGAGGGAGGCATGTCGAAAGGCACCAGAAGGTATTGTCCCTGTTGGTTGGCGGAGATGTGGTGGGTAATTTCGATGATTTCCATAGGTAGTATGTAAGCGCTTTCTCTGCGATCTACAGCGATCTCGGGGAATTATTGAAATATGACTCTGGAGTAACCAATAGAACTAAACAGGCTCATCAGGTAGGCTTCGGCGTTCGTTTCAGCCTGATCCAGGATGCCGTCTTCAGTGGCTGTTTGCAAAATTTCAGCTTCGGCTGCACGGCGGGCAGCGGATTCAAGGTTGGTATCTGCCCGGCGGAGTAAACCGGTGTCGCGATCGTAGACATAGGAGTTCTCGTTATCGAGTGTGGCGACGAATACTTCAGCAGCAGGCAAGGTTACCCACAAAGTGTCACCTTCGATCCGAACGTCTTCGGCGGTCAGTTTGGAAAGATCGACCCCAGCGATCACATAGCCATGCGCTACAAACAAAAGCCGGTCACCGAACAAAGAGCCGAAAGCGCCCTGGTTGAGTTCGGCCGTGATGATTTTTTCAACAGAATATTGGATGGTTTCAAGACGAGCCAGTGTCTGAACCTCACGGACGATGCTAACCGGGTCGGGTATGATGGTGGGGGTCGGATTGAGAAGTTTGGATACCTGGGTGCTCAAACCGGCATTGACCTGCTGGAGAGGCTGGACAGCACGGTCAACCTGCTGAGTGATGAAAGAGAAGGCGAGGATGACCAGAATGAGGGAAATCACCACCAAAGCGAGCAGGACTTTCAGTAAGGTTGCCAATGGATTGGTGCTTTTTTTGTCAGATGGAGGTGCTTGAGGGGTTTGCTGTTCGTTATCCATAGATACTCCTGTTTTAGAAATAATGTTAATCGCTTTTTTTGATTAATATTGCTGTTATTGTACCTGTAAGAATGATGAAAAGTTTGCAAGGGGATTAAAACCGTAGTTTGAGTGGTATATTATTTGTCTAAACCTTAACTGGAGAGAAAAAAATGTTCGCACAATCAAATTCCGAAATCTACATTCCCGATGGATCAGACCCCGCCCAAGCGCTGGCAAGAACGACTCATCTTAGTGTTGCCGCCCACCAGGACGATATTGAAATCATGGCTGTTGAAGGCATTTTGCAAGGCTTTGAAAACCCGGATGTCCATTTTACCGGCTGCGTTGTGACCGATGGACATGGGTCGCCCCGTGCCGGCAAATTTGCTGACGTAAGTGATGATGAGATGGCGCAAATCCGGGTGGAAGAGCAAAAAGAAGCTGCCCGGATCGGGAAGTATTCTGCCCAGGTGTTTTTGGGCTATCCGAGTGCCGAAGTGAAGAAATCGGGTAACCAGGCGCTTAAAGAAGACCTGAAAACCTTGATCAGGCAGACGCGACCGGAAGTCTTGTATTCCCATAACCTAGCGGACAAGCATAATACCCACGTCGGTGTTCTGTTGCGCTTGCTGGAAGCGTTGCGCGAACTGGAGCCAGAAGTGTTGCCAAAGAAGTTGATTGGTTGTGAAGTGTGGCGCAATTTGGACTGGATGTCCGATGAGAAAAAAGTGATCATGGATGCTTCGGCTCACCGGGAACTGCAGGCCCAACTGGTGGATGTGTTTGTGTCGCAGGTGCAAGGCGGAAAGAATTATACCGACGCCATATTGGGAAGGCGCGCTGCGAACGCGACCTTCTTTGCTTCGCATGCCACCGATAACGCCACTGGATTGAACTTTGGTATGGATATGACACCTCTGCTGAAGGATAAAGATCTGGACCCGATTGAATATGTGAAGACCTTTTTAAAGGAGTTTCAGGAGAGCGTGGTGGGCGTGATCGAAGCCATGCGATAAGTTTACAAATCTTCCATTTGTATAGAAAAGCGGTTAATAAAAACTTGGTATAATAAGGGTATATTGTTTTCTAGTTACAAGGAGATATCATGAAATTAAGTGCACCAACAAGTATCGTATTCATCGTTTCAGTAATATTGTTTGTTTTGGCCCTGCTGGTTGAGTTTGGCATGATCAGCGCCCTGGCTGTGGCTATGCCCTGGCTGTGGATTGTGGCATTCGTCCTGTTGGCATTGGGCGTGATGTTGAAAGATTTCTAAAAATCAAAGACAGTAAGAGAAAAGTTGACCGCGAGGTCAACTTTTGGTTTAAGAAGCCAACAGAATATTTTTCGATAGTAAAGCAGGGAAAATGCCGGCCTGTTCCTCGTTTACATGGTCGAGGCAGGCTGTTTAGACAGGTGTGATTGTTTACAGTCTTTAGGGCAGACACGGGGGTCTGCCCCTACAAAAGTAACCTCTCCCTCAAACACCAGATGTAGGGGTCACCCCCCGTGGTGACCCGTCACCGTGAGAAAAACGGGGGTGCTTCTACGATCCGAGAAGGTTTTATTAGAAGATAAAA
>CAZYIJ010000155.1:0-4031 GCA_964647425.1 uncultured Anaerolineaceae bacterium | reverse complement strand
GAACACCGGTTGCTTGCGTGCTGATGGAATCCCCGTCCCAACTGGTCGAAGTGAGGGTGGTGGTTAGGAATACCGGTCTGCCAAAGTCGGTACTGTCCAGTCCATCTAACTTATCACTGTCCGCCGCTTTGCCAGTTGTAAGCAGATAAGTCCCGTCAGCGTAACCTTTCCTAACAGCTTGATTGGCGGTAGTCGGGTTTGTTGCTGGTAAGGCGGGGATTGATGAAAAGGTCTTTATTCCTGCAACGGTTTGATTACCAGATGTTTGAACAAATCCAGTTGAATCAATGCCGTCCAACTTGTCCGCATCAGCAGCCTTGCCAGTTGTAAGCAGATACTGAGGGTGGTCGTTATCCTCAAGCCCTGTCAACGCTCCGTGGTCGGTAACACCGCTTCCGCCAGCCGGTCGCTCTTTCACTCTCAACCGCTCGACTTCTCGCTCCAGTTTCGTCAGCCTTTTCATTAGCGTTTCGTCAAAGTTGCTCATAACTCGCCTTCCAACTTGATGTCCAACTGTTCGCCGCCGTCCTGATCAACCTTGACTCTCACGCTCTTGACGTGACAATCCACGAAATAACCAAACGCTTCAACGCTCAACACATCGCCGAACTGATAATGGATGTTGTATTGCATACCCGGCGTATCGTGCAAAGTGCCTGTCAATACCTGTTTCGGTTTGAACTCGTCAAGCGCAGCGTCACCGTCGGCTTCCAGGTTAGCGGTGACTGTCTCGTCCCTGCTATCCTTGAAATACTCACGCCTGTTCCATTTGCTCGCGTCCCGTCTTGTGACGTTCTCTCGGATAACCTGCACTCGCGCATCATTTTCCCCTTGCCCTGCTACCAGTACCCAGTTGCGCTCATCGGCGTGATAAGTGCCGAAAGTCGCTTGACTCAAATTCCCGTATTGCTTTCCTACAAATCTCGGATCGCCGGAATCGCGGCTGTGGTCTTGCCCTCGCTGTCCGGTGTAAGTGCGGAACTCGAAACTACCCGGGGCAACACGAACAACATCGAATCCGAGCCAAACGCCGCCTTCATTCGCTAACTCTGCCAATTCCTGTATCACCGTCAAGACGTTCCGATAAGCGAACGCCTTTGAGATTGACGCTCCACCTGCGCCTAAATTCGGCGCTTCGGTAATCTTGCTTCGCCACGCTGAAGCGGTTGAGCCTAACTGCTTGCTGACAATCGCTTTCATCAAGTCGTCAGGTATGCCGGTCATTTCAGCATCTTCTGAACCGCTGAACGCCGCCACAATTGCGGTGTCAAGCAGCCAGTTAGCGTCTGAACAAGTCAGTTGAATGTACTCCGCGCCCTCGCTGTCCGCGTACATCTTCCAATTCTGCAAGAAGTAAGCGGTCTCGTTCTGCAATTCCAGCACACCGCCTTTCTCGCGCCACACCTCAAAGATGTCGCCCACGCTGAATTGATCGTACTGCATCAATCCGCGTGGGATATTCATAACGAGCGAACCGATCGCGTTCTGAGTTTTGATATACTCCAGACTATTGAACGCTTGTATCACGCCTTTTCTTTGACCAGTATGGTCGTACCAGACTGCTTCGTATCTCATAGCAACGCTCCGTCAAGCCCCCAGAACTTCGGAACGTAAGTGATAGATGCCTTGCTCGCGGCACCTGTGTTATCCATAAAGAGCGAGAGGTAATTGGCACCCGGACTCACATAGAAATCACCATAATCAGAGCCAGCCACAACGTAGCGCATCAGGTTGCCTCTACCTGCCCAACCGCTTCTAAACCTAAGCTGCAGCGGGTTGAAGTTGAGCAAAATCCACTCGCCAGCCTGAAGCGTCAATCCGTCAAACATGACCGACTTACCAGTTCGGTAATTGATGATTGATTTGAGCGTGCCCGGTCCGGTGACGCTGATAATTGGATAAGTATTTGCGCTTGCAGAAGCTACTTCAAAGTTCAGCGCGACTATGCCGGTTTTAGCGTTCACGCCTGGTGTTTCAGCAACAGTTGAAAACATGCCGCCGATGTAGAGCGACCCATCGGAAGCTGGTAATATCGCATTAGTAGCGCCATTGCCCGGAAGATCTATTTCTAAGGGCTGCCACGCGCCGTTTTCAAATATCGCAACTTTGTCTGCGGTTGAGATTCCACCGATTTTACTAAAACTGCCGCAAATATAAACTGCCCCGTTTGGCGAGCATTTCAGGTAAGTTGTATAACTAATATCCCCAGAATTAGTTGATAAATTCATCCAATCCGAACCGCCCCAGTAGGCAAGCCCGTCTGCTTTTGTGTCGCCACCAGCATTGATAAAATCGCCTCCAATGATAATTTTCCCCGCTGGCGTGACGTCTACAGTTCTAACCCCGTGGCTCAATGCAGTCCCGCCAAATGATTCAAAGCTCGTCCCTGTCCACTTGCAGATATACTTCCCGGCAGGTGCAGAAGCATTAAAAGTCCCGCCTATAATAAGGCTTCCGTTTGGCATAAATTTCAGAGCGTTTACTTGTCCAGAACCCATGCCATCGCCGGGCTGATACCACGCTGCTCCATCATAATAAGCGATTCTATTAGCATATGTCCCTGGAATTGGAACGGGAGGGTTAAGCGGGTTAAATTGAGCGCCAACTTCCGAAAAGGCGCCGCCAATATAAACTAACCCGTCAGGAGATATAGCTATCGCGTAGACATTCGCATTTGCCCGACCTACTACTTTCGACCATGTAGCCGTTGAGACTGTGAACTTGGCAATACGATCCGCGTCTATTATCCCGCCAATAGCAGTGAAATTTCCGCCGACGTATAAATCCCCATTAGCGTCGAATGCCATAGCATGTATGGCATTAACCACGGCAGTTCCTGCTGTCGGATTGCCAACCGCTTCCCATGCTTCTGTTACCGGATTCCACCGCGCCAGACAGTCAGCCGCAGCCACCCCGCCAGCATTGGTAAAACTTCCTCCCACATAAATCTTCCCGTCCGGACCTTCTGCCATGCAATAAACAATCCCATTCAGTCCTTGTACCGTGCCCTGTCCTTTGAGAGAGTTATCATAACCCGTTCCGTTCCACTTGCACCAGTTGCCATTTGGATCGCGCTTGACGATAAACTCGGCAGGGAAGTCGGCGTACAAATCCAGCACCTTGCCATCGTTGTATGCGCCTTGAAGCAAGCCGCTCGGAATAGCGAAGTTCAGCACCGCCCGTTGGTAGGTTGGAAGGTCGGGCGTATCGGTCAAGGTCGCCGGCAATGGAACGCACACGATGTCAATCGGGTTGGTTGCTTCGACTCCGTTCTCATCCACGCCCTGGTAGCGGATAATCCTTTGCTCATGCCCTCTGTACGAACCTGGCATGTTGATGCCGAACTGCTCATTGACGGGCAGGTTGCTCAACAAGTCAGGTCTCAATATATTAATAAGCGCGTCACGCTTTGCTTCGATCTCGCCCAGCGTACTGCCTATGAAGTCCACCACAATAGAAAATTGGCGCGACTTGCGAATGTGGGTCTGGTACATATCGCCGCCCGCCGTCATCTTGGTGAGTATCTGATTCCAGTCACCGTGCCCCAGCCCAATCGCCTGCACAACGTGACAGTAATCCTCAAGGTCTACCAACTCGCCGCCGAGTCCGGTATTCGCCGATCTCTCAGACGGGCTGTTGCGCTGAATGCCAGTCCAGCGGCAGCCAGGGGAATATCCGTCAAATAATGTACTCGCTTTGCTCGCTTGCTCGAATTGCGCGCCGTCCACATAGAACGCCGCTGTCGACGCAACCGCGTCCCTCAGCACCTTCGCGCGGTAAGTTGCCGCGTTTTCAGCCGCCGTGTGCGTAACCTCGACCCGCTGCCAATAACCCGTTGCGGTGAACTGCTTGGTAGCCTTGACGGCATTCGCCGCGTTGCTGATCACCAGCCGCATTGCCTGCCCTGCCACTCCCTTGACGTAGCACGAGAAGGTATAAGCAAGCGTATTGGCAACGGTCAGCCCGCCGTGATAAGCGCCGGAGCTTGTATTATTTGCCGGATTGACTTTCATGGAGTACGCGCCCCACCT
>CAZYIJ010000154.1:0-4038 GCA_964647425.1 uncultured Anaerolineaceae bacterium | reverse complement strand
ATCTGTCAACCATGTGTCCGAACACCTGTCAGCGATCTATCCGGTCTATACAATACAGAGGGGCTTTTTTGTGTGTCTAAGTTATGGTGTAGCTGGGGTGACCGTTCGGGTAGGAGTAGAGGTCGGGATGGGTGTGGCGATGTTCGCCGGCACCTTGAGCAACTCACCAATCATCAAATTGGTGGTGTCGGTCAGCAATGGTTCAATGTTATTGGCAGTGCGATAACGGTTCGTTTCAGCAATGATTTGGGCTATTGTCGAGCGATAGAAGGTGGCGATCGATGCCAACGTTGCACCAGATTCGACGTAGTAATCGATAATTGTACCTACAGCCAGATCTGTTGGAACCGCGGTAGAGGTTGGTAATTGCTGCCATGGAGCAGGAATCTTGATGATGTCGCCTTCACGGATAATACATGGATCACCCAACCCAAGACCATTAACATAGAGCAGCAGATCGAGCTCAACATTGAATTTCTCAGCGATTTCGGCACAGACAAAGTCATCTGCCTGGACAATGTAGTCGAAAGGACCATCCAATGTCGCCGTGGGGGTAATTGTAGGCGTTTCAGTGGGGGTTGTAGTGATTGTCGCCGTGTTGGTTGGAGTCACTGGTGTGGGAGTTAGCGTCATAGTAGGCGTGGGGGTCTTTGTGCTGAACAGACCTGGTCCCTCCCCAATCGTGCCGGTCGCCCATAGGGCTAATACTACCAAACCAGCAATAATCAGCAAGGCGGTAATCAGGAGGAGAACAGCCCTGTTGTTTCGTCTTTTTTTTCTATAGGAAGACAGAAGACTCCCGGATTTTTTCTTTGCCATAATAAATTCCTCTCAATCTACATTAAATAGAAAGGCAGATTAAATGATATTAATCTTAATGCTTTTGTTTTGTCAAGTATACCATTTTTGACCAATCGTAAAAAAGTAGATGGGTATCAACCTGGTTTGGTTCCCTCTTCTGTTTCATAAGATGGTTGTATGCGAATGAAGGATCATAACAAAGCAAAGGAAGTCAAAGAAAAAATTTTTTGGTCATCAGAAAGGTTTTTCGCGTTAGAGTTAACCCTTTCTGTTTACTGATCTCTTGTTTCAAGAGTGGGTATAATAGGCACATGCAAAAACGCGCTAAATTTATGCGACTCTCCAGTTTCCTGTTGTTATTCAGCACCTTCTTCTGGGCTTGCAATTCCGTTCAGGAAACACCAGTTGTAGAGCCATCCCCTTCAGTAGAATTGCCAACTGTCGAAGTCTCAACAACTACAATTGAGATCATCCCGACCGAGACTGAGACGCCGTCTCCAATTTCAGTCAATGGTGAGAGCATCCCCTTAACTTATTACCAGAATGAGCTGTTGCGCTACCGCGACAGCCTGGCAGGACAGACGGTACAGCCCACAGAACAAGAGATCTCCCAAAAAGTGCTTGGTTACCTTGTGGATCAGCAACTTTTAGCGCAGGCAGCCAGGCAAAACGGCTATCAAGCTGGCTACCAGGAACTTCAGGAACGGATTGATCAGTTGGTTGGTGAGCTTGGTTCAGGCGGTGCCCTGACTGAGTGGATGAATATTAATCATTATGACGATTCGGAATTTCGTCTTGCTTTACGGCTTTCCATGGAGGCTGCCTGGCAGCGCGATCAAATTGCCCAGACAGTTCCGAATGCCGTTGAGCAAGTCCGGGCACGGCAAATCATCGCCAGCACCCAGGCAGGGGCAGATCGAGCGCTCAACAGCTTAAACGCTGGGGCAGATTTTGATACGCTGGCCTGGGACTATAGCCCCGAATCTGGTGGTGAACTTGGTTGGTTCCCGAGAGGTTATCTGCTTTATCCGGAAGTGGAAGAAGCTGCTTTTTCGCTGGAACCAGGCAGTTATTCAGGAATTATCCAGTCTGAGATTGGTTACCATATTCTGCTCGTGATCGAGCATGAAGCTGAACATCCTCTTACCACTGATGCAAGAATATCCCTTCAAAATAAAGCACTTGAAGATTGGCTTGCCCAGGCTCGTTCCTCTGCTCAGATCGTGATCAATATCCCATGAGTCAAGATCGCCGCCCAACTAACCGCCAGCCTGCTTACACCCGCCCGATGGCAGTACGAAGAACGGAGCCAGAACCAAAAAAATCTGGTTGTGGTGGAACTGGAGCGTTTGTTTTTCTTGTTGTGGTAATTGGAGCGGTTGTTCTGATGTTGACAGGGGTTATCCCTTCACCTTTTGAAGCCCAGATTACTCCTCCAGCCCAGGTTTCTACGCTCAATTCAACGCCAAATTTTTTCGTCACACCTGTTGGTTTTGAACCAGAGGCTGCTACTGCCACAAGCCAGGTAATTTTGATCCCCAGTGATACGCCGATACCAACCCAAACATTGCCCCCAACACAGACCTCGACTCCATGGTCAGCGGCGTTTGTGATCCGGGGCACCCCCGAAGCCTTCCCTCATACGCTTCTTTACAATCGCTACGCGTGTGAAGAATACCTGTTCATTGGTGGTGAAGTGTGGGATTTGAGCGAAGCTCCGTTACTGGGGCTGGTAGTGAAACTGACCGGAACTTATGGCGGCGGTGTGGTCGATTTTACCAGCGAATCGGGTGAGTTTGATGTCTACGGTGAAAGCGGTTATGGCTTTGTGCTGGAGAATAAACAAATCCCGGTTAACACGCTGTATATTCAGCTTTTTGACGCTGAGGGCAATCCACTTTCTGCCAAGGAAAAGCTAACTATCAGCGGAGAATGCGACGGCAATTTGTTGCTGGTGAATTACAAGCAGGTCCAGGAAATTCCCAACTAGAATAATATTTAATTAGGCAGTCGCAGTGACCAAACGAAGAAGATTGGTTATTCCGTTCGTCTTGCAGTAATCTTTATCTCTTCATCCCCAGTCAATTTACCGTGAAGTGGTGCGGAGTTCACTGGCAGGATGCGGCTGTTGGCGAAAAAAGCAAAGTCGAAATCAGTCATCTGACCAGCTTTTTTACCAGGAATTGGCATAAGGCGGGCAGTAAGCGGCTTGTTGAGGCGCAAAGACAAGGCCGCAAGATCCAAAAGGATTGGGGTCAATTCTTCTGATGTGGTCTCCCCTGGAAGGGGGATTACGTCCAGTCCTGCACCGCAAACCGAAGAGAATAACAACAAATCCCTCAAGCTCAGATTCCCATCAGAGGCACTCCGGGCTAAACCGCTGTCTTCCAAGACCGGCAGCATCAAGCCATTAAAGCCAGTTCGTTTGAAGCGAGCCTGATCGAGTGTATTGGTCAAAAATGCGGATGCGAACAGACTGCCTGGCTTGCCGAAGGCTTCCAAGCCCAATTTTTCCAAGGCCAGGCCGATGGAAACTGCGTCAGCAGGGAAGGGTGCCAGGGTGAAATCGAGCCCTTTGAACTCGTATCCATAAATTTGGTTGAGGCGATTTCCAATTTCTTCAAGCTGTGCAGCATGTTTTTCTATTGCAGAGATCAAGTTTGCAGATGCCTCTTGCAAACTAACCGCCTGGCTAAACGCCTGTACTGCCAAATCGGCTGCTTCCAACGCCAGGGCAAAGGAGGAGCGTCCTGGTTGCGCATAGGCAGCGGGGAAAAAGGGTGTGTTGGGCGGAACATTCGCCAAGGCGCAAAAGCGTAAATTCGCAAAACCGTTCTTTTCAAGTTTGGAAAGTTTTACTATCGTTTCCGCGCAAGCACTGGCAGCTTTCAGGCTGACAGCACCTTCGGGTGTAGTGAGGTGACCACTCATGAAAATGCGGTCGCTTTTTGAGAGTGCTTGCGGGATCATTTCCCAAGCCTTTGAGTTCGTGCCAATCGGACCAAGGGAAATATATTCAAAGCCATCAGCGTGTGCTTCGATGGCGTAGTCTTGAGCAGCCAAAGGGAAATCAATTGGTGCGACAAATTGTTCAACAGGCGGGGTGGCCAAACGCAGGGATTGAACTTTGTAGCCTTGTTTCTGGTATAAAAATTGGGCGTGATTGGCAAAAATCCCTACCTGCTGAAGTAATAAGCGGTTAACCGGGAAACTGGGTTGGCAAAAAACGGTAATGGA
>CAZYIJ010000153.1:0-4045 GCA_964647425.1 uncultured Anaerolineaceae bacterium | reverse complement strand
ACCAGGCTGCTGCCCAGTAGCGAAATCACCTGTCCAATGAACATGGGCAAAAAATTTGCCAACCATTTGGTCGGGATATCTTGTATTGGTGGGGTTTGTTCCGTGCCGTTGGCAGGCGGCGTGGTGGTTTCGTCGGTTTCTGTCATTTTGGTCACCAAGTACTTGTGATTTTACTCTCAATTACCTTAGAGAACAGGAAATGTACACGAACCTGCTCATAATGTACAAAGACAGGGACGAACTGTCTTACGACATTCAGCAAATTTGGTGCTTGCGAGGTTGGGGGATAGGGGCGAGCCCTATCCCTACGAGGGATTTTCAAAACTTCAGCCGTAGGGAAGGGTCTTGTGCCCTTCCAATATTTCAAATTTCATAATGTTGGGGGATAGGGGCAAGCCCTATCCCTACGAGGGATTTTTACGACTCCTACCGTACGGAACGGGCACCGACCGTTCCACAATTTCAAAACTTGCAGCGTTAGTGGATAGGAACGAGCCCTATCCCTACGAGGGATTTTCAAAACTTCAACCGTAGGGAAGGGTCTTGTGCCCTTCCGATATTTCAAAGTTGGCAGTGTTGGCGGATAGGGGCGAGCCCTATCTCTAAACGGAAACAAGAAGGTTAACCATTAATTTTTAAAAATCTTATGAAATTGGTACTATTGAACTATGAAGAAAATGATATTGATGATCTCAATTCTTTTAGTGACAATTCTGGCTGCTTGCGGCGCGGCAGAAACACCAATTTCGACGGATGCGTTGCCCCCTTCCATCCAGGTTGAAACCGTCACTGCTTCAGTGTCCGAAACTGAAGTGTCTCAAACCGTCACTGAAGACATAAATCAACCGACAACTCAGGCAGAACGGACCCCCATTCCCGATGCAATTTCAATTGCAGTTCAAAATCTTCATACCCCCTGGGAAATTGTTTTTCTCCCTGATGGTCGCATGCTCATCACTGAGCGCCCCGGTACCCTGACACTGATTGATAGTGAGATAGTGCAACTACCGATCATGGATGTGTTTGAACGCAGCGAGAGTGGTTTGCTCGGATTGACCTTGCACCCAGATTTTGAAGAAAACCAATGGCTTTACCTCTACCTGACCTATGAAGCCAGTAATGGCTTGTTGAACCGGGTGGAACGGTATCAATTTGACGGCACAACATTAACTGATAAATTGATCATAATCGATCAAATTCCTGGCTCAAACAATCACGATGGCGGTCGAATCGAGTTTGGACCGGATGGACTGCTCTACATCACAACAGGCGATGCCGGAAATAGTTCTTCAGCCCAAGATATAAACTCGCTGGCGGGAAAAATTCTGCGTCTGCATAACGATGGCAGCATCCCACAAGACAACCCCTTTGGAAGCGCTGTTTTCAGTTACGGGCACCGCAACCCCCAGGGGCTTGCCTGGGATGACGAGGGGCGGCTCTGGTCTACCGAGCATGGACCGAGCGGGCTAGGCAGCGGTTATGATGAACTGAACCTGATTGAACCTGGCGGCAATTACGGTTGGCCGGAAATCCAAGGGGACCAAACCCGGGAGGGAATGATCAGTCCCCGGCATCAATCCGGTGGGAACGAAACTTGGGCACCAGGTGACCTCGAAATTGTTGGCGGTAGGATTTACTTTGTTGGTTTACGGGGATCCACACTTTATTCGGTCCCTTTAGACGATATCCGCTCGGAAACATTACAGCGTCATTTCGCGAACGAGTTTGGTCGTTTGCGGGCGTTGCGTTTAGGTCCTGACGGGCTGCTTTATGTGGGAACCTCCAACACAGATGGTCGCGGCAGCATACGCGACGGGGATGATAAAATTTTCAAAATCGATCCGAATCAATTACCTGGTCAGTAAACCAAATCGTGTTACTGTAATTCAAATTTCCTGAGAAGCGATCCCCATGAGAGACGGCATAGGGGGTTGTTTTTGTTGGTAAAATAGGACAAGATTACAGCAACAGGAGAAGGCATGCCCAGGTCGCGCCGCAAAACAGAATATCAAAAAAAATATCCCTATCCCCGCAAACGAACTCGCAGGGCTTTTATGAGAGGGGGGATCAGGTTGCTAGCCCGGTTGCTGCTCGATTACAAAGTTGAGGGAAAAGAGAACCTGCCAGAAAGTGGTCCGTTATTAATCGTAGGCAATCATTTCAGTTTTTTGGATACAATTTGCCCCATCCATGTCACCGACTATCCCCTGGAGTTCATCAGCGACGCCGAAATGCCTATGGCACCTGGCATCGTCAAGTTCCTGCCCAGTGCCTGGGGTACTTTAAAAATTATGCAGGGCAGACCAAACCTGGAAGCAATCAGAGCGGCAGAAGCACTCCTGGAACAAAACGGCATCCTGGTGATTTTCCCCGAAGGGCACGTGCACAAACCACCGCTTGGCAATCCTTTACCAGGTGCTGCTTTTTTGGCGTTGCGCCTGGGCGTGCCCATTATCCCGATAGGCAGCTACAGCGAAGATGATTGGGATATATTTGATACCCTCACAAAAAATAAGCGTCGAGCCCGAGTTGTTACCCGGATCGGAAAGCCTTTTGGACCATTGGCTGCTAAAGATGCAGATTGCATACCTACCAGAGAGGAGGTCAAGCACGCTGGCCAGGAAATTATGGAGCAAATCGCAAAAATGCTTCCAGAGTCGGCGCGCGGACCTTATTTGCAAGAAACAGCCAGTGGTTCGTAAAACTTGTTAACGAGAAAACAACAGACTGCAGCTAAAATTGATATAAATATTTAGAACTGGGTATTATGGAATATAAGGATTATTACAAAACGCTTGGCGTAAATAAAACCGCAACGGATGATGAAATTAAAAGTGCCTACCGAAACCTGGCACGCAAGTATCACCCGGATGTGAACAAAGAAACTGGGGCTGAAGATAAATTTAAGGAAGTTAACGAAGCTTACCAGGTGCTTTCGGACACAGAAAAGCGGAAAAAATATGACCAATTTGGCTCAGAATGGCAGCGCTACCAGCATTCCGGCGGGCAACCCGGCGGCTTTGATTGGGGTCCCTGGCAGCAATCTCAAGGGGGTCGCACCAGTTACCGTACCGTCTCACCCGAGGAGTTCAGTGAGCTTTTTGGGGGCATGGGTGGATCCGGCAGTATGGGCGGCATGGGCGGCTTTTCTGATTTCTTTGAGACCCTCTTCGGACAAGGTGGTTTTTCAGGTAATTTTGGTCAACAAACCCGCCAGGCACAACCACGCAGGCGGGATGTGGAATATGAAATCGATTTAAGCCTGCACGAAGCTTATAACGGTACAAAACGTTCCCTACAATTTGAAGACGGTCACAAGATCGATGCTTCTATTCCACCTGGCGTGAAAACAGGTTCAAAAGTGCGCCTGAGCGGTCAGGCAGGTGGCGCAGATTTGTTCCTGAAGGTTAATGTTCTGCCCGATCCGGTTTTTAAGCGCAAAGGAGCCGACCTGTACATGGATGTACCGGTAGATCTCTACACAGCAGTCTTGGGAGGCGAAGTTGGGATCAACACCATGACCAAAGCGATCCGTCTGACCATTCCTGAAGGCAGTGACAGCGGTAAGCGTTTTCGGTTGAAGGGGTTGGGAATGCCAAACCTCAAGAATCCGACCAAATTTGGCGATCTATATGTAACCATCCAGGTGACTATTCCGAAACACCTTACACCTGCAGAGAAAGAAAAATTCCGCGAAATCCGCAACATGCGTGTTGCGAAATAATGAGCCGTGAAGGATCATGACCAAAATAAAATTCAACCACTTTGTAGGGTTTTTGTGTATCTATTAATCTTTCGACAGGATCAATTCAATTCCAAGCCTCCATTGCTGATAAGGTCTGTAACTATTTCCGGTAGTAGATAACATGGAGTCAATCCATTAGTCTGGTTGCTCCCTTGTCATAGACGAAAAGGATAAAACTCGACATCAACTTTGAGCCATTCTTCCAGTATAAAGTATAATTTTTATGACTAACATGGAAATAAAAGATATGTAAGAGCAACATGATAATGTCCTAAAGTAGCAAAATAGAAATGTCCTAAT
>CAZYIJ010000152.1:0-4067 GCA_964647425.1 uncultured Anaerolineaceae bacterium | reverse complement strand
CCAACAAACGGCTTAAAAGGCCGCTGCTCTACCATTGAGCTACGCGCCCGTACGAACGGATTGATATTTTAGCACGCACTTGAGGGCACGTCAAATGTTTTTTGGGGGATTGTTTGGGTGGGTTTGGGATCCCATCCGGCTGTACAGAGGGGGTCATGATGCTGGGAGCAAAGCGAGCAGTAGTTATCTCTCTCAGCCAATTCTCCCGTTAGCCAACGTAGCGGTTGGACTGACCCTTACAGGGCAATAGAGCCCAGCCGTACGGAGGGTTGCTTTTTTTAGCCTATATTTTTGAATTCAGAAGCCATTGCCGGATTGGACGCCTTCATTTTATCTTTAGTCAGGATATCATAGCGTCCAATCTCGGCCTACGAAAAGATAGAACAGACCCTTGAAGGGCGATAGAGCTCAGCCGTATGAAGGGTAGCTTTTTTCAGCCTAAGCATTCGAATTCAGAAGCCATTGCCGGATTGGACGCCTTCATTTTATCTTTAGTCAGGATATAATAGCGTGCAATCTCGGCCTACGAAAAGACTGAACAGACCCTTAAAGAGCAATAGAGTCCACCCGCAGGAGATGTAAAACCGTTTACCCAGGAAATGTAAATCAGGCTCGTGTTGCTGAGTTGCATTGGTCAACTCGGCCTGCGAAAAGATTAAATCCTCGAGGAACCCATAAAAAAGGCAAGCCGTCCAGTTTCCTGCAAGCTGCCGGTTATAATAGGCACAATGTCTACATTCCGAGGTGACGCATGAGCAAACAGAAACTCCCTTACGGGCTTTGGCCCAGCCCAATTTCCCCTGCAATGATCGCCGGTGGCATTCGGCTGAACGACGTGCAGTTCTCGCCGGACGGGAAAACGCTGGTCTGGTCGCAATCGCTGGATGGAAAAACCAGCCTCTTCGCCTGGCGTGAGGGGGAACCTGCCTGGGACCTGAGCGGCGAGTTTAATCCCTCTGGCGCGGTCGGTTACGGCGGCGGCGAATTTTATGCCGGCAATGACGCCGTTTTCTTCTGCGACCGCAACGGCAGCCTCTACACCAAACCTTATGACATCGGCTTTCCCAAGCCAATTACCCTGGAACTTGGCGGTTGTGCTTCTCCGGTGCTCAGCGCGGACGGAAGCTTCGTTGTTTTTGTGCATACCTGGGAAGGGGTGGACCTGCTGGGCTGCGTGCCTGCCGATGGCTCTGCCTGGCCGGTCATGCTCAGACAGGGGGCGGATTTTTATTTGCATCCAACTATCAGTCCGGATGGAACGCTTTTGGCTTGGGTGGAGTGGGATCACCCGAACATGCCCTGGGACGGCTCGCGCCTGATGTTGGGCGTCTTGAATGAAGACCACAACAGCCTGAAAGCGGTTAAGCACATCGCTGGTGACGAGAATGTGGCTGTCTTCCAGCCAATTTTTTCACCGGACGGAAGTAAACTTGCCTGGCTGCAAAACACCTCGGAATTTGACGACCTGATCGTGCTCGACCTGGAAACTGACAGTCGGCAAACGTACCTTGAAAATCAAAGCCTGATGCTGCCAGCCTGGGTGCAAGGGCAGCGGACGATCAACTGGGCTAAAGATGGCAAATCGATTTATTTTTTGCTCAATCAAAAAGGCACAGTCAACCTCAATTCGATCGAACTCGAAACCAAAACGGTTAAGAGCATAGACACTGAAAAATTCACCTTGCTTGAACAACCCTCGCTAGCGCAGGACGGCAGCATGGCGTTCATCGCTCAATCCGCCAGCCGCCCACCCCGCATCGGGCTGTTACAAAATGGGCAGGTACGAACCATTGCCCGGAGCGCGCCCGATCTGTTCAGTGAAGATTCTTATGCAATTCCACAGGAATTCAGTTGGACCTCCTCAGATAGTGTCCAGGTCTATGGGCTTTATTATCCGCCAACCAACCCAAAATATCATGGCGATGGCGCCCCTCCAGTCATCGTCTATGTTCACGGCGGACCGACTTCGCAGGTTTACAACGCTTTCAATATGGAAGCAACTTTTTTCACCAGTCGTGGTTATGCCTATTTTGCGGTCAACTACCGCGGAAGCACTGGTTTTGGACGCAGCTATCGGGACGCGCTGAAGGGTAACTGGGGCAAAATTGACCTGCAGGACGTGATCGAAGGCACGCAAGCCTTGGTGCGCGCTGGCCTGGCAGACCCGAAAAAACTGGTGATCAAAGGCGGCAGTGCGGGCGGTTTGACCCTCTTAAACGCGTTGGTGCACCACCCTGGACTCTTCAAAGCCGGGTTGTGCTCTTACGGAGTTTCAAACTTCTTCACCATGGATATGGACACGCACAAATTCGAAGCACATTATGGCGAAACAATGGTTGGAAAACTGCCGGAAGCAGCAGAGAAATACCATGACTGGTCGCCCGTTTTTCATGCGGATAAAATCCGCGATGCCGTGGCGATTTTCCAGGGCAGTGACGACAAGGTGGTACCGGTGGAGCAATCTGAATCGATTGTGAATATCCTGAAGGCGAACAAAGTGCCCCACCTCTACAAACTCTACGAAGGTGAAGGTCACGGATTCAGGAAGAAGGTAAACCTGATCGATTATTACGGGACAGTCGACCGTTTCCTCAAACAATACGTAATTTTCAGCCTTTAGGAGGGCAAATGGAACAGGAAATTAACCTAAAATCAGTCAGTGGTGAGGAGTTGTGGGGTAAGCTCAAGCGGGACCCCAAAACTTCGCGTGCGGTAGTGGTGTTGGCGCATGGGTTGGGTGAACACATCCAGCGCTATGAGCATGTTGCTGAAGCTTTTGATCGAAGAGATTTCGCCTTGATGGGTTTTGACCAGCAGGGGCATGGAAAATCGGGCGGAAAACGGGGCGTTGTTGCCGGTAACGACTCGCTTTTGCGTGATCTTGAAAGCGCGATTCAGTTCGCGAAGCAGTTGGCGCCTGGTAAGCCGGTTTTCCTCTATGGTCACAGCATGGGCGCACTTGAAGCGCTCTATTATGGACTCAAGAGCCAGGAAAGTGTGCAGGGCATCATCGCGACAAGTCCGGCTCTGGACCCGGATATCATGTCAAAGGCACAAAAAACACTCTTGAAATTGTTGAAGCCAATTTTGCCCAACCTGGCGATTGATAACGGTTTGGATGTTGAAGCCCTCTCGCGTGACCCGCAGGTGGTCCAGCGTTATCGAGATGATCCACTGGTTCACCCAAAAGCCAGCGTGGCTCTGGCTGCCTTCATGCAGGAAGGCGCGAAGTATGTGATGAGCCATGCAGAAGAATGGAACCTGCCGCTTTACCTGGCACACGGCAGTGCTGACAGAATTTGCCCGGTGCAAGGCTCACGTCAGTTTGCCAGCAAACTGGGTGAGAAGGTAACCTACCAGGAATGGGAAGGGCTTTACCATGAAACCCACAACGAACCGGAGCAGGAGCAGGTTTTGGCGACGATGTTGGACTGGTTGGAATCAAGAGTTTAGCAAAACCACTTAACCTTGACCGGGTTTGGCTCGTTCTCAATGGCAACGGCTTGAAGAGCTGCCAGCATTTTTTCACATTCAATCAAAGCAAACGCTTCGTGTTCCGCCCAGGGTATGTCCATTCCCAGCTGATCATAAGCAATGGCGAGACCTCCATAGAGCGCCAGACCGAGAGAATGCATTGCGCTGTGAATGCTGGAGGCTGCCTGCCCGATCGCTCTGGCAGCAGCCTGGGCAGCAGGGTTCTCCACCGTTTCGTTGGCAGCCTGATGGCAGCCTAGGATGTAGCGTTTGGCATCGGGAAGCTTTACTTCTTTCCTGAGCCATAGACGAGCGTAATCCAGGGAAAGCTGAGGTCGGGCATCCTTGGGGTAGTGTTTTTCATAAATGGGCAACAAATGCGTTTCTGCGTAGTCGGTTGCCCAATTTACCAATGTCTCTTTGCTCTGGGTTTCGATCAGGCGCATCAAGCCTTCGATAGGGGCTGCCTGCCAATTGCTCAACATTTTTCGGTACTTTTTCATAACCTGATTATATAAGAAAAAACCACCTGGAAAAGGGTGGTTGAGGCGGAGAGGGCGGGATTCGAACCCGCGATACCTCGCGGTATACTC
>CAZYIJ010000151.1:0-4096 GCA_964647425.1 uncultured Anaerolineaceae bacterium | reverse complement strand
AGATCTGGGCTTTCAGCCCTTGAGCAAACCACCCGCTATGCGGGTGGTTCTGATTGTATTCCCTTCGGATGGCTATCAGACTAGTGACGAATGAATGAACAAAACAAAGACTCTTCGCAAAAAATCTCAGAGAGTGACACCTTTTTTTCCGTCTTAGCGACTGCTTGCGTACAGAGTAGAAGCGCAGCGACGAAGCAATGTCGCACTTATAAGGCAGACTACCACGATCCTTTGCCAAGCCGATGATCACCATCCCGCCATGCATTGTGGCAAAGGATCTCGCAGTGACTAATTATTAGACAAAAGAAAAGTTTCTTCGCAAAAAAGGCTCGGAAAGCCACATTTTAATTCTGTCTTTGCGAGGAGCTTAGCGACAAAGCAATCTCGCACTTAAAAGGCAGACTGCCACAATCCTTTGCCAAGCCGATGATCGCCATCCCGCCATGCATTGTGGCAAAGGATCTCGCAGTGACGAATTAATAGACAAAAGGAAGAATTATTAAAATGTAGGGGATGGCTTCCATGCCGTCCCGATATGGTTTATAGGTCAGATAAACGGGAGACCATGGAAGGTGTCCCCTATAAAAGATGCAGCACATAGTACCCGTTAGGCGCTTTTTCTCAGCCAACGAAAAGAAGAAAGCCGGGTTGAACCCCATTCACTACGCTCAGGGGCAGGTGCCACGCAACCCGGCCTACAAACGACTCGAACCCACTGACCAATAGAATCCGGGTTCAGTTGCGGAACCCGGACTACAAAGACTTAGATTCACCGACCAAAAGTTGGCCTTAATTTTCGATGCTGACCGTCAGGCTGCTAACAACTGCTGCAGTCTTGTCAGACATAGCATAGTATGCGCCAAAGCGTTCGGTCAGTTCGGTTTTATCCTGCAGCAAATCCTGCACAAATCGGTAGGAAAGCGTCTGGTACAGCAGCTCAACGCTAACAGTAAAAGGTCCTGTATAACCACTGGTGTCCACCTGGTAGCGCACCAAATCGCTTCCACCGACAAAATCTGCGTCCTGAGCCGCTAAACCATAGACGGCGACATCTGCCGGCAGGTTTTCCTTGTCAGTCCCAAACGGCAGCAGGCGGTTGTCTTTGGCGAAACTGCCTGCCCTGAGCAGGGTGTAGGTCACTTCCTTATCGCTGTTTTGCATAATGCCTTCATAAATTTGTACCTGGTCTGGCTGGGTAATCAGTTCGTAATGAGGCTCAAAAGCCAGCGGGTCAGCATCAGCTGCGTTTCCCTCGATTGAACCGTTCGGGTTTTGCTGGCCGGATTCAAAAACGACCTGATCGTTCGAATCTTTCACTACAAAATGCAGCCAGGCTCTCCTGGTTGGGATGCTGGTGGGGAATTTGTGTCCGGTAAAGACCTCAACCTGGATTTCTGCTTCCAGGCTATCACCCGTTTGGGTAAGCTCTTTCAAAGTCAAGGCAGCAGTATTCTCGGTCAGTTGTTGCTCGACCCGGGCAATTGTTTCATTGAATTCTTCCTGGGTGGCGCTCACTTCCAAATCGCCGCCCCAATTTGCCAGGATTTCGAGCATAAAAGTATTACCGCCCACAAAATAGTGCTGGAAAAAAGGCTCTCGGGCTGCCAGGCGCCCCGGCATTTGTGAGATCTTTACAGCTCCCTCAGCAAGAGGCATATGGCAGCTCTGGCAGGATTCTGTTTGCCTGCCAAATTCTGAATACAGCCATTCTGTGTACGCTGTTTGTTCCGGGAATTCCCCCAAAACAGTCCCTTCGCTATTCACATAGGGAGTGTAGAGATTGTGGCAGGTGGCACAGTGCTCCGCGCTGAGCATGTGCTCGCCATACGCCGGAGTGTAACCGGTATGATTCCGCATTTGCATCGCGACCGGGTTTTGATAAGGTCCGTAAATCAGGCGGTTGGGCGCAATGGTGGAAGTGTCGATCACGTAATGACCACTGAAGCTGTCCATGCTGCCTAAATTTTCATCCGTTACTTGATGACACAAGGTGCAGGAGACTCCATCGATCGCGGCGGCATGGTAAGGATGCGCGGGGTCATAGAAGCCATCATTCAATGCCGCTACCGGCAAACCTTCGGTAAGCGACTGGGTAGTCGCCATGGGCATGTGACAGGTGACGCATTTCTCTTCAATCACCTCCTGAAGTTCAGGATTTCTGGCTACTTCAGAGCTGACCTTCGCCTGCCAGACCGGATCGATAGCCGCATGCGCCATCATGGTGGAGCGCCAGTCACTTGGCATGGAGACGTCCTTGCCACTTTGATCGATCAGCCCGATATGACATAAGGTGCAGATGTTTGGTCCAGTGAAATCAGCCGTCTGAAAACTGGAAAACGGACCTCCCGGGGCGGGGTTCATCGCCAACAATATAATTTCCTCAGTTGCCTCTGCGATTGTAGTGGGAAGGGAAGGTGAAACCCAGATCTCCTCGGTAGCCGCACTGGAGGCTGAAGAGAGGGGCTCTTCAGTGCCTGTTGGACCTGCCGCTTCTCTTTGGCAGGAAGTCATGTAAAAAAGATATGAAAAAATCAGAACAAAAAATAGGATGGTAACTTTTTTCTCTTTGGACATTTCTACCTCCAACAGGAAAAGCCACAATTTCACTGTTTCTAATTATTCAACTGAGTGCCCATCACTCTGCCAACCCGCCTTCAATTTTTTGGCTGGTCGCGTTGTTGATCAGGAAAAAGCCTGTCAGGATTAAGTATAGAAGATTTTATTAATTTTTGATTTACCAATTCCAAATAATTCTGATGAATCCTTCCTGGATAAGTTAAAATGACAGGGTGAAAAAGATACTTGTTGCCACCGATTCTTTCAAAGGGTCACTCTCTGCCTCTGAAGCCTGCCGCATTATTGCCACCCAAGCCAGGCAGCGCTTCCCACAGGCTGAGGTGCTGGAATTACCTATTGCTGATGGAGGTGAGGGGCTGGTGCAAATTATCCTCCAAAACCTGGATGGGAAACTGCAGACGATTTCTGTGCAGGACCCGCTTGGCAGACCGATCCAGGCGGCCTATGCCTTGTTGGACAGCGGCGCGGCGATCATCGAGATGGCAGCTGCCGCCGGGTTGCCGCTCTTGCAAAAAGGTGAACTTGACCCCACAAAAACCAGCACGGTTGGGGTGGGGGAGTTGATTTTGGATGCCATCAAAATGGGTGCAGATCCGATTTTTGTCGGGCTGGGTGGGAGCGCCACGGTTGATGGTGGCACCGGGGCAGCCAGCGCGTTGGGGATTTGCTTTTTGGATCAGTGGGGTGGGGTGGTTACCAGTGGAGAGGCACTGCAAGAAATAGTTAAAGTTGACCTTAGCGGATTGCATGAGACCAAGTATTCTGGAAAATTGGTGTTTCTGACCGATGTTAATAATCCTCTTTGTGGTCCCAATGGTGCGGCAGCAGTTTTTGGACCGCAAAAAGGCGCTACAGTGGAGCAGGTTGAGCAGCTTGAGCAGGGCATGGAGCGTTTGGCGAGCCTGGTTGAACGTGAGAGCGGTCTGGTAATAAGAGATGTGCCCGGGATGGGAGCTGCTGGAGGGTTCGCGCTGCCATTTGCCGCATTTATGGGCGCTGAGATCCGCGGGGGCATCGATTTTGTGCTCGATTTGGTGAGTTTTGATGAAAAATTGGTCGGATGCGACTTGGTAATCACAGGAGAAGGGCGTACAGACGCTCAAAGTGCGATGGGAAAGGCGATTTCAGCCGTAGCCCGGCGAGCGAAGGCTGCAGGAGTGCGCGTAGCCGTTATTTCAGGGGCGTTGGGGCAGGCCGCGGAGAAAATGCTCGAGCTGGGGGTGGATGATTTGGTGCAGGCGACTCCTGTCGGGCAGAGTTTGGAAGAAGCGCTCGCCCATGCCGCGGAAAATTTAGCGAAGGCGGCGGGAGAGTATTTTGCGGCAATTAAAATTTAGATGAATACAAGAGGAATTCGTAAAATTAATAGGTCTGGTTGCGAAGTGTAATCGTGTAGGTCAGGTTGCGCATTTCAACCTGACGTCACATCCATTTTCAAATTCCTTTTGGCGACTTCGGAAAATCAGTGTCAAGGCAATTTAGAAATGTCCTAATCTCAGCAATTTAGAAATGTCCTATT
>CAZYIJ010000150.1:0-4156 GCA_964647425.1 uncultured Anaerolineaceae bacterium | reverse complement strand
CCTTATCCATTAGGCCACGGAGACGTGAGTAATTATTATATCAATGATTCCACAAATACCCAAAGACATCAGTCACACAAGTCGTCTATCCGATGGGAGTTTTACTTCAATTTTGCCAACATTTTTGGGTATTGTTGGATTAATTGAGGCATTCTATGAGCGTGAAAACTAATGGCATCGCCTTCAAAGCGGGGCAGGATGTGAAAATGCAGGTGCCAGACAGTTTGGGCACTGTGTGGACCAGTGTTGTTAAAGAGTTGAAAACTGTCGATTCCAAGTTTTTCTTGATAGAGCTGGCAGACTTGGCGCATCATTTCAGTTACTTCTTGCAGAACTGGAGCGGGTACGTCAAGTACGTTTTGATAATGGGCTTTAGGTATAACCAGCGTGTGATAAGGTGCAACCGGTTGGGCATCTAAAAATGCCAGGCAGTTTTCGTTTTCAAGAACCGTCCAGGGTTCCATTCTTTTTTCAGCCAAAGCACAGAAAACACACTTATCCATTAACCCTCCAATGATGAAAAAAATAATCCAACGCGTTCGATTATACAATCAGCCGGATCAACATCGAGAAGCTTCAAAATGTCATCCGGTCTTGCGTTTCCATTCGGTGTTGAAGAAAGCTTAAGCTGCAGTGTGCACCTTGTTTGAGCATCGACCTCAAGGCTGTATTCCAGGATCAGGGGCTTGTAATCTACCGTCTTTTTTCGCCTTATTATTGGTATTTCATGTTGAGCCAATAATTGCTCCAATTTTTCCAGAAATTCTTCACAGCTTTTTTCTTCTGGCAATGTAATTTTGTAATCACTCGCAAGGAGCGATCCCTGCAGCGAAGGTAAGGAATTGTCCACCTGATCAAGGTCGATAATTTGGATATCAGATGGCAGGGATTCCTGTAACTTTTCCCGAATTTCTTCCGTAGCCAGCGGCTCATGGAGCCAAAAATCAAGCATCTCAGCACTACTGATAAAGCCCAGAGGTAAGGCGCTGGCAAGATTCAGTCGCATGTGTTTGCTGAATCCTTGCGTGTAGCGAATAGGTAGACCGGCACGTCTTAACGCCCGCTCAAACATGCGTTGGGTATCAAGATGACCGATGAAGCGCAAATTGCCTGCTTTCGAATAACGGACTCTAATCCTGATCGGTGTATCGCTCATGGGCACCCCCAGTAACAAATCGTCTCAGGGGGTCGTTGGTCGCCAAAAGCGTCCAAAATGCCGCATGCAAAACAAGAATTGCGACAATCCTCTCGTGTTCGCCCAATCAGGCTCCACTCGTAATCCCGCTTCAAGAAGCATTTGGTGACACCGATGTCAATATGATCCCAGGGTAAAACTTCATCCAGGTCTCTTTCGCGATAGGCGTAAAAATCGGGGTCAATATTGTTGGTTGTAAAGGCGTTACGCCAGATTTGCAGATTGTCGCGCTCGCCCCAGGCATCAAACTTTGCGCCGTTTTCCCATGCAGTCTGGATCACCTTGCCAAGCCGGCGGTCCCCACGCGAAAGCCAGGACTCCAACAGAGTAGAATCGGGGATGTTATAAGACATCTTAATGCCAGCTTTGCGCATGCCAACCTTAAGCAGATCCAGCTTTTCCTGGATAAGCTGTGGGCTTTGCACTGGCAGCCACTGAAAAGGTGTGTGTGGTTTTGGGATCAAAGAAGCAATTCCAACATGTATCTTGACGCTATTTCCAATTATTCGTTTGCCTATCTGCCTGACTTTGATTGCAGCCTGTAAAATGGCTTCCACGTCCTCCATGGTTTCGGTTGGTAAGCCGATCATGTAATATAGTTTGAGTGAGCGCCAGCCATTTTCAAAGATATTGGTAACGGTTTGGTAAAAATCTTCATCATCCAGAGGCTTGTTTATCACGGCTCTCATTCGTTCAGTTGCTGCTTCGGGTGCAAGCGTGAAACCGCCACCAGGTTTCAACTCTTTCAACTCGTCCATTAACTTGATGGAAAACGATTCGATTCGCAGGGAAGGCAGGCTGAATGAAAGCTTGCGGTCCTGGAAATTTTCGTGGACCTTTTGGGTAAGTTCGAGAATTTGTGTATGATCAGAAGATGAGAGCGAGAGCAAACCAACCTCTTCAAAACCAGTGGCGTTTATCCCGTTATTGATCACTGGAATGATCTTCTCTACACTGCGCTGCCTGACGGGTCGGTTGACCATTCCTGCATGGCAAAAACGACAACCACGAGTACAGCCGCGCATGATCTCAATCGACATGCGATCGTGAATGATCTCAATGTTTGGGACTAAAAACTTTGATGGGTGGGTAGGTAAGGTTGCAACGATTCTTTTCGTAATTTTTTCAGGCATACCTGGCTGATTAGGAGATATGCTTGTAATCGTTCCATCCGTATGATAAGAAACATCATAAAGAGAAGGAACATATACTCCCGGTATCTGTGCCAATTCGAGCAGCAAATCAGATCTGCTTCTTTTTGCTTTTTTCCAATCCTGATACACATCAGTAATTTCGACTGAAACTTCTTCGCCTTCCCCAATGACAAATGCATCAAAAAATGACGCCATTGGTTCAGGGTTGAAACAAGCTTGGCCTCCGCCCAAAATCAGTGGATCATCTTCATTTCGTTCGCTTGAGAGGGCACTAATTCCTGCCAGATCAAGGATATTCAACACATTGGTGTAAATTGATTCGTACGGAAGAGTAAAACCAAGGATGTCAAAATCCCTTAATTCACGCTTGCTTTCGAGTGAAAATAGTGGAATTTTGTGCCTTCGCAGCTCAATTTCCATATCCACCCAGGGTGCAAAACTTCTCTCGGCAAGAATGGATTTTTGAGCATTCAGGATTTGATAGAGCATCGCCAAGCCAAGATTTGCCTGACCAATGTCATATATATCCGGGAAAATCAGGCACCAATGTACATCGACTGAATCCCAATCTTTGATAATCTGGTTGTGCTCACCGCCGACATAGCGGCCAGGTTTCTCAACCGAATAGAGTATTTTTTCAATAAGGCTATTATTTTCTTTTGGCACAAAACATCCTATATGTAAATTTCTTTTTCAAACTCAAATAAGTCCAGGTGGGGAAAATCCCTCTCAATCATATCAGACAGATGCTGCAAATCCTTTTCAAGCAGGCTTTGTGTTGATCTGATCATGCTCATTTCGAGATCGATCTGATGGTGATTATCCTGGTTCGCTTTTTCAATAACCGAGAGATTATACTTTTTTAAACGGGTTAGTAAAGCAGCAAGAATTGTACGTTTCTCTTTCAAGCTTTCACAACGGGCAATCCTGAGTTTGATTTTACAGTAAGCAAAAGGCATAACAAGGGTTAATCGGCAATCCGGACTGGATTCACAAGGGTTCCAAGACCGTCAATGTGAACAGTTACCAGGTCTCCGTCTTCTAAAGGACCAACTCCGGCAGGCGTACCGGTAAGGATAAGATCACCGGGGAAGAGCGTCATGATCGAACTGATATAGATCAAAAGCTGTGAAGGATTGAAGGTCATATCCTTGGTGGAACCCATTTGGCGCAAAGCGTTGTTGACATGACAGCTGATGATGGCGTCACTTGGGTCAAACTCAGTATCGATCCACGGTCCAAGCGGACAAAAGGTGTCAAAGCCTTTTGCGCGGGTCCATTGACCATCAACAGCTTGAAGATCCCGGGCAGTAACATCATTGGCGATGGTGTAGCCGAAAATCGCTTCTTTTACGTTTTCTTGATTGAGATTTTTGGCTTCTTTTCCTACCACAATGGCAAGTTCGGCTTCATGTTCAACCCGTTTGGATTGTCCAGGCAGCAAAATAGGTTCACCATTCGTGATCAAAGATGAAGGTGGTTTCATGAAAATCAATGGATAAGTTGGTGCTTCAGAATTCATTTCAGCCACATGCTGCGGGTAATTCCGACCGACGGCGACAATTTTGCTGGGCTGGCATGGCATCAAAAGTTCCAGATCAGAAAGCAGCAGGCTGGCTTCAAACCGTCGATATTCCCCGAAGGGATCACCCTGGATTATGCCTACTTTTTCCTGGTGAATCCAACCAAATTGAACTTCATTATTTTTATTTTTGAATCGTATTATTCTCATTTTTCGCTTATAATATGCATTCCGGGCGGATAGCTCAGTTGGTTAGAGCGCATCTTTTACACAGATGAGGTCGCA
>CAZYIJ010000149.1:0-4217 GCA_964647425.1 uncultured Anaerolineaceae bacterium | reverse complement strand
AAAAGTGTAACCCATGTCCTGTCACAAATTGTCACCTATGTGGTGTCATACACAGTGCCCGTTCCGTACTTAAATCGAGAAACTTTGCGTAACCAAGGTTTGCTATGATGCATCACTCGTCTTTGCGAGGAGCGAAGCGACGAAGCAATCTCATGAGATTGTTTGTTTCATCGTTGAAAAGCGAGATCGCGTCGCTTCGCTCGCGATGACGGACGTTGGCTTACAAATCACAACCGTTAGAAAACGCAAGATCGCTTCGCTCGCGATGACGGGTTTTTTCATCGCCACTACCTTTTTGTTACCTCGTGCTTTTGGAACGGTCAGTGCCCGTTCCGTACCTAAATCAAGAAACTTGCCGCAACCAAAGCAACAAGGCGGTAAGACCGAGACCGTCATTCAATTCTTGCCGCTCTATTAACCCTTCAATCTCCTGGCGGGTGAACCAGCGCGTATCACTGATCTCGTCCGGGTCAGGCTGCCCTATTTTCTCACCAGCTTTGCAAAAGACAATCTGGAACTGTTTGTTGCTGCTGCCTTGTTGGGGATAATAGGAATAGACCAGACGATGATCTGTGGATTCATAACCGGTTTCTTCCCGCACTTCTCTGTGAGCGCATGCCAGAGGGTCTTCTTCAGGGTCAACTCCGCCCGCAGGCACGCTCCAGTTGCAAGTATTGGTGGCATACCGGGGCACGCGGCAGAGCACAACTTGCCCATGCTCATTTTCAACCACGATACCAACAGCAGGGCGTGGATATTCCACGTAGTGAAAGCACTCGATAATCGCTCCGTTAGGCTGCCTGACCCGGTCGAGATGAAGACGCAAATAATCGCTTTCAAAAACCGTTTTACGATCCAACCGGACCGGCAACTCTTTCTCGTTGCACATGGTATCTCGATTCAATGGCGGCAGTCTTAGGCTAACAGTTTTTGAATCTCGTTATCGAGTTCATTCAATTCAGACTGTAAATCGTCCAAGGTAGCACGGTTGGTCTGCAACTTGTTTTGTTCCTCTTTGACGTAAGTGACGTATGGAGAAATGTTTTCTTGCAGCCTTTTGATCGCGCTGTCAGCCTCCTTATTGAAGGTGCTCGAAAGGGTCTCACCCAGAGTGGCGCGCAGTTCTGCCATTTTTGTTTTAAACTCTTCTTTGGCTTGCTTGCGTTTGTAAGGGATCACAAAGAAGCCAAGGACTGCCAGCGTACCGGCAGTGACAATCCCGGTCACATCCAGCGCTTTGGTGGTCAAGACGGTAGCGACCATCGCTCCCACCCCCAAAGCACCAATGCCAAAGAGGGCGGTCTGAGCCACTGACTCCTGGACGTAATCGCCCAATTGGTCAGCTTCCTGCTTGCGGTCATAGCGGTTGACGATCAACTTGATGGTTTGACTAACGCTATCGATCAATTCCTGCCGACGCGCGGACTGAGGGGAGGTGGTTGCCGGTAGTTTGTGTTGACTTTGCGCCTGGCGCCGGTCCAGAGCGCCCGCCACCTGGTACCAGGTGTTCAAGTCTTTATCAACCATCCAATCGATCATGCTGCGCACTTTGTTATCGATCGCAACCGAGACATCTCCCTGCACTTCTTCCTGAAATTGCTCTTTGATGCGGTCTGTTTTGGCAAGGTTGAAGATGTTGGTCAGTTTCATGGTACGGTCAAAAAAGTCGTGCCCACGATTTTCAAAATTGATCAGAATGTTTTCCACTTCTGCCAGACGGGGTGGGATTTCAACACGCAAACTCTGATCGTAGCTGGAAATTGTGTTTTCGAGTTCTGATGTGAGGGCAGAATCCTGCTGCATGTCAGAAATTTGCAGGTCAATAGCCTCAGAAGCAGTTCGTTCCAGGTTGAACGCAACGCCCAGAGGATTGCGCAATTTAAGTTCCAGGCGGGCTTTATTGTCCAGTATTTGGGTAATGAAATGTTCCAATTTCTCGATTCCACTTGATTCACGCAGGCGGGAAGCTTCAGACGGATCAGTGGTATGCTGGGCTAATTGGGCTAATTTTGCGGAGACCAGGAAAAGTTCCGGTTTATATCCCAGAATCATCGCAGCGTTGGTGCTGACAAACTCGCGTACCTTCTCAACAGCAACGTCATCCTCCAGAATATCGGCTTTATTGACAACCAGGCTGACCTTTTTACCCCAGGTAAGGATTTTTTCGAGGAAAAGACGTTCGCTTTGGGTGAGCGCGCGATCGGCAGAAGTAACAAAGAGCACCAGGTCGGAACGGGGAACATAATCGCTGGTCAGACGCTCATGCTGGCGGTTGATGGCGTTGGTGCCAGGAGAATCGACCATGTTGAGCTCTTTGAGCAAGGGCAGCGGGTGGGTGACGATGGCGAAGCCATCATCCACGATCGTTTGGCTGTATGTCTCTCCCCATCGCAAGAGCGTAACCTGCTCGGTGGTGGGGGTCACACCTTCTTCCAAAACGCGTTCACCCAACAGGGCGTTGATGAGGGCACTTTTGCCAGCGTTGAATTCACCAGCAGCGACGATCAAAAAAAGTTCATCAAGTTGGTCGATTGCGCTGCCTAATTTGCCGATGTCATCGCCAGGCAAGGGGAAGTTGCTCAAAGTGGTAAGCGCGTTGTTCAAACTGCGCTTTTCTTTTTGCAGGAATAACAATTCATCATTAGAAAGAAAGCCTTCACGCATGGTGTGTCCTTCAGGAGCGGAACGATGCTCCCGTTAATATTCTTATTATACCTTTAGGGAAGGATCGGGCTGTTAAGTTTAGTTGCATTCACCCAGGTAAACAGGGGAATGGTCTTTTTTTAGGTTTTGTAAAATCTTCCTTAGTTCATTTGGATAAAAGTTTTCCTGATCCAGTTGGTCCAACTTTACCCAGACAACCTCTTTTTGATGAGGGTCGGGAAAGTAGCCATTTTTAGGATGATATTCTTTAACTAATTTACATTTGAAAAAGAACTCAACCTGGTGGATTTCGCGATCTTCATAAGCAAAACCGTGTTTTTCTGAGAAGTACTCGCGAATATGGAGCAGCTTGCCAACTACGATTTTTGCACCAATCTCCTCAAAGACCTCGCGTTTGAGCGCCTTGTGCAGGGTCTCATGAAATTCCTGACCACCTCCGGGTAAGACAGTGTAAGCACTGTCACCATTCTTTTTTCGCAGGACGAGCATTTTGCCATCCTGGATGATGATGGCTTTTACAGAATTACGCAATTTTCTCTTCTTCATTTCGTTAGGATTTTACCGCACAATCAGCCATTGAACCATCAAGACTATGGAGCGGAACGCAATCAACAGGGCGGGGATAGCTTCCCTACAATGTGCAAAATTATTTACTATTGAAATTCGATCAGAGAATAAAGATATTTTTCATCTCGTTGATGACGCGGGTTTTGACCTTTTCGCAGATTTCCGCCATGCGGTCATCGGGGGGGAAGAGCAGGTGCTCAGGGATGCCTTCGAAGTCCTTGCCCCAAAAGGAACGGTCATTGGGAATGGAGAATTTTGCAAGCAGGCGGTTGTTAAAATCCAGCTCGGATTTATCGACATAGTCGCGGGTGATGTCCATCGTGCCTGCCAAATAGCCTTCCTGGAAGTAGGGGCGCAATGCCAGAGGGGGGCAGATAGAGAGCAAGCGCACGATTGCAAGGTCGTGCTCACTGTTGTAGGTGATGCGATTGGTGGTGTAAGGTAGTCCAAAAACGGCAATAACCCCGCGCTCTTGCTCATTGTTGTATTGAGCGAAGGTGGCTGCTGCCCGCAAGCTGTGCGTGAAATCCAGCAGAGGCGTGTCACAGACGCCGTAGTGTTGCAGGATGCTCCAGGCAATATAGCTTTTGCGGCGCACATCCTGGCGACCTTCCAGCTCGGCGGAATCAAAGGCGTCGGCAAGCTGGAGTTCGGCTAATTCGAGCATGTCGAAACGTAAACCTGCCTCATGGGCGGTCAGGACGTCTTTGCGGTAGATGGTGGGATAATAAGTGCTACTGCCGGCTTTGTTGAGGTAGTCACGGTCTTGTCCGCGGTAGAAAAGCAGGAAATCCTTGTTTTGATAAGAAAGGTTGGCAACTTCACGGACAAGTTCTGGATAAGTTTCTATCGGATAGGGCGCAACCCTCCTGACCGCGTCGTTCCCGACGTGTTTTTCCAAGACCGGGGAGAGGGTGGCTGTTATGTTGCGCATAATCAATCCATGCGTATATTTTAACCCAAAAATCAGGGAATGGGGTGTATTT
>CAZYIJ010000148.1:0-4260 GCA_964647425.1 uncultured Anaerolineaceae bacterium | reverse complement strand
TGCTTACCGTCCCAGCACTCAGTTTGGCGTCCCAGAGTAATTCGGTGATATCTTCGATCCGTCTGGTGGACACCCCTGCCAGATACATCTCCACCAGCGCTTCTTCTACGCTGGTTTCCCGACGTTGGTACCTTTGGATGATGGCTGTCTCAAATGTCAAGGTGCGTAGTTTTGGTATTTCCAGATCCACTTCTCCAGCACTGGTCAACAGCTTGCGTGGATAATGTCCTGCCCGAGTGTCTTGCCTGCCTTCTGTTCGTTCATATTTTCGCGCGTTGGTCAGCCGATCTGCTTCAGCGTCCAGCAAGCCATTCAGAACTTCCTCGACACTTTGTCGAACCAGTTCTTTCAGTTCGGTCCGGATAACTTGCTCATTTAGTTGTACAATCTCTTTTGACATGGTTCTTCTCCTTGGTTGGTTTGGTTTGTCAACTTCATCTTACCAAGTGATCGGGACCATGTCCCTTTTTTAAATGTGCGAAACTTATGTTACCTTATCGATTTTTGGCTTATTAATAAAACGCGTGAGAAGTGAAAAATGTTTCATATTTACAAATTCCAGTTGATGAAGTTTTCAATATTCTTGATGCCCTAAATCTTGGAGACCACCTTCCTAAGAGACCAAAAATGCTCGTAACTACATACGGTTAGTCAAGTGCTTAAACCCTTAATAAAAAAATCGCAGCGGAGGTTGCATGATCCACATTCCAATGTTTGATTGGTTTCTTCAGGAAGACTCCGAGAAGGATTTTGAAAACCTCAACGAAACACCCAGGTGCTCGATCTAAAAGATTAATGATCATCCTAGGTAAGTCGAGGAATAAAACCCTGATTGGATAGTTGTAGAGACCTTCTTGGTTCCTTCACCCCCATAATTTCTTATCTAGGGTTCATAATGTTGCACCTTTAGAACTGTTCGCTAAACCATCAATTTGTCCTCTTGAAAAGAGCCTTAGCAGAATAACAGAAACCAATAATATAAGGGCTAATATCATAAGAGCATATTTAATGGAGTAATTGTCCGCAATCCAACCTATTGTTAATGCTCCTAATGAACGGAGAACAAGCGAAACTTGTGCCTGAACAGAGAGCAACGTCGCCCTGTCTTCAACAATCACTTTGTTTATTAGGATAGTTTTATATGGCATCATTATTCCATTAACGAACGATATGATTACCAATGCTAAGACGCTCAAACTATATGTCTGGGCGACTGCCAAAGTCATTATTCCCAAAGCAGTTGCCGAATAAAGCCCAAAGTAAAGTAGATTGATTCGCTTAAAAGTGCTGATCCTTTTGGAAAACCCTGCACCTAACGAATTCACCAATGCTTTGATTAATGCAAAAACTCCAAGCAGTTCAACCTTTAGACCTCTATCAGTTAATACCACAGATTCATAGGTAAAGGAAATTCCTAACAACGCAATCAGAATAGTATTATGCGCCAGAACAGTTAAGAATTCTCTTGACTGAATTGTTTGTTTTATGGCAATTAATGAAAACATTTCCTTTTTATTATTGGACTTAATATTTTCATTTTTTATGAATAATGATGAAATTAAGGAAATCAGACCGTTTGCACCGGAGAAAATAAAAGGCAGTAAATGGGATATGGCATAAGTTATTGAGCCTATCAACTTGAAGATCGCTGCTAAAACTTGTCTGATAACATATGAATTAGATTGAATGACAGGAAATCGATTTTCCCCAACAGCTGAATAAAGATATGCATCACTAACACCTGATTCAGCCGCCACTGCAGCCCCCCATAAAACGAATGCCACGTGTAACATGATTGTGGTTGGGCTCATCACAATGATTGCAATCATAATGATGATGAAAATTCCTGGCAAAATCATGACCCTTTTGTGCCCGATTCGATCAGATAGATAGCTGAATGGTATTTCCAAGACTGCGCTGCCAATATCTTTTGCCAAATGAAGAGAAGCGATGGTTACAAAGGAAAACCCCAAGTATCGAAGATATACTACATAAATTGCAGTATAGAAATGGTTTAAAGTAAAGCCTCGAAAAATGTAAAACCAAATAATTAAGTATCTGGATTCCGTAGGTTTATGTTCTTCCATATTTTTTTATACTTCGATATATGACTTCTTTACGGATTCGTTTTGTAAATCCACAACTTGAGAATAACCAAATCCAAAGTTATTTTTTATATATGCTAAAACATCAACAATCTCCTCAAGATCCATACTATAGTACTGGAGTTGCTCTTCTGTGTATGCTCAAAAAATTGTATGGGTGAGCGTTTCGTATCCTTCATTTTTCAATGCCTCTAACCCCCTCATCGTATCTTGATATGTATCGAGTCCAATTATCAGAACTGGTTCAATCTTATCTTTCCCGTAAACACCAGATGCCTGATCCAAGATGCCAAGTATTTCTTCAAAACTAATATCCCCTTTATTCTCTCTCATACTTGGATGAGTCATAAATGCTTTTCTTTTTGAACTAGAAACCATTTCAATTGGATAAAGATATTTTTTTACTCCAGATTGTTTAGCCTCAGACATCGCCTCACAAGTGTCCAGTAGATGCGTGGAAACTTTAATCCATTGGTTTTGATTTCTTGATGGATCAAACTTCTCACCCCAAATTTTGGAGACTTCAAGAAAAAAGGTCTTCAGATATCTCAATAAATCCTTTTTTGTTCTAAATCTCCCTGTTGATATGTAAATTTCGTTGAGACTTCCAAAATCTATGTTTGGCAGTTCACTAATCAAAAACCTGCACATTTGTGCGTGATCTAAGTTAATTAGCGTATTCTTTTTATTATTGGAATAGATTTCTTGGGTTCTCAGACAAAACTTACAAGCTCGACCGCAGTACTGTAAAGGATTGATGCATAAAACGTTTTCTGAATTTAAGTTTTTTGATATATAAGCAATATTATTTATCGAACAGAGTTTACAATAAGAAGTTATTGTTCCCAATTCTTGACTTTCTAAGGAAAGCACGTTACCTCTTATATGAAAATTGGTAGCGAATATTGAGTTATTCTTTTGCCAACTCTTAGGAACCACTCGCATTGTAAAAGGTCTATCATTAATAGTAATGATTGCTCTTAGGAATCTGTTGGTTTTCTCTTCAGGAACTCCAACATATCGCAAAGCAAAATCATCATCAATTTCCACGCCACATATTGAAGAGGCATATATATAAAAATCATCTTTGCTTTCACATATTTCTGCCAATGATCGAAGTTCAGTAAGTGAATAGTTGAACCTCATCTGAGATGCGATAACTTTTGGATATTCAAATTGATTGATGTCTTCGAAGGTTGCTACTCCATACCCATCTTTGTTTTGATTCAATGCTTTGCATAAGTTTGCAATTTTCCTATTGCTAGAATTGCCTAGGATGTATTTCGCTCGGCTTTCTGTAGCTCTTGAATACACAATTTTCCTCCTTTTAAATATTATCAATTTCAACTCATTAATAAAACATACAGACCTTATTGAGAATTTTCTAAAGACAGGTCATTACTGCGTTGAAAATGATTTTAAATTTTGGCTTATTAATAAAACGCGTGAGAAGCGTAAAATGTTTCATATTTACCAATTCCAGTTGATGAGGTTTTCAATATGCTTGTTGCACTAAGTCTTGGAGACCACCTTCCTAAGAGATCAAAAATGCCCGTATCTACATCCATTAGTCAAATGTTTTAACCATTAATAAAAGATTTGCAGGGAAGGTTGCATAATCCACATTCTGATGTTTGATTGGTTTCTTCAGAAAAACTCCAGGAAGGATTTCGGAAACCTCAACAAAACACCCAGGTGCTCGATCTAAAAGGTTAATGATCATCCTAAGTAAGTCGAGGAATAAACCCTGAACAGAAAAGCCAACCGTTTCAGTAGTATTGAACCCAATTAAAATTCGAAGAGGCTCTAGCCAGAACATTTATACTTCTAATACCTGTTCATCGGTTGACATTGCTAAGATTACCTTGGGAATTATGAAAAGACATCCATTCCAAGGAAAGGCATGGATTTGGGTTGGTCATGGATACGGCGCAAAAATTGGAGTGAGAGATAAACAGACTAGCAGCTAAACACGATAAAGAGAATTTGAACGTAATATCGTTATTGTTTTTTCTAACGCAGAACATTTTTACATAAATTCACCAAAGAATATCCCTCCTTTAGGTTTTTTGATGACCAATCCCTTGACAAATCGCAACAGGGAAGACTGCCAAGTCAATCCTGATTTCTTGTGGCGCGCGTTTGGCTCCTTTTG
>CAZYIJ010000147.1:0-4363 GCA_964647425.1 uncultured Anaerolineaceae bacterium | reverse complement strand
ATAGGACATTTCTAAATTGCTGAGATTAGGACATTTCTAAATTGCCTTGACATTGGCATAGAAAACTATTGACTTAGCAATCGAGTTGTCTTATACTAAAATATTGCGCTTAAATTGTATTAAACGCGTGGTTCGCAGTTGCACCACGCTTTTATCACGTTAGGAGATGTGAATGACTGAACTGATGAAACCCAAGAATTACGCACGTATCCCCGTGGGACTCGCGTTACCCGATCTAATTGAAGTACAGCTTGAATCTTTCCAACGCCTCAAGTCTGAAGGTTTGGGTAGTTTGTTCAACGAAATTTCTCCCATCGTCTCTTATGGAAACGACCTGAGACTACATTTCCCCAGTGATACTGACACAGCCCGAGAATTTGGTCTGGAATATCACTTTGAAGATCCGAAAAACTCAATCGAAGAATGTCTCGAGCGAGATCTGACCTACGCTTGCCCGCTTTATGTTTCTGTTCTATTGGAAGGCGCCGACCACAGTGAAAAGCTTAAACACGAACTCTTCCTGGGCGACTTCCCCGAGATGACACCGAAGGGCACCTTCATTATTAATGGTACTGAACGTGTGGTTGTATCCCAGCTGATTCGCTCTCCAGGCGTTTATTTTGAAGCCGAGACGGACCGCGCTACCGGCAGGAAGATGTCTACTGCCAAGCTGATCCCTGATCGCGGTGCCTGGATGGAATTTGAGACCCGCAAGAATGATTTCATCATCCTGAAGTTCAATCGAAAGCGCACTGTGCCGATCACGGTCTTTTTGCGCGCTTTGGCTGCACTTAAAGAGGATGGTAATGATCTTGACATTGCACCTTTAAAGGAAGGCACGGATGAAGAAATCCTGGCACTTTTCCAGGATGTCGATAACAACCCGAACCACCTCTATATTGAATCTTCTTTCGATCAAGAGCCGGAATATGACCTGAGCACTTACAAAATCAGTGAGGCGGCTTTGATCGAGTTTTACAAACGACTGCGTCCAGGCGAGCCTCCCCAGTTGGACAACGCCAGAACTTTCGTCAGAGAACAAATCTTTGATCCGCGTCATTACGACCTTGAAAACGTTGGTCGTTATAAATTGAATCAAAAACTGGATCTTGAAGGTTTGGTTCCATTGAGCCATCGCACAGTTACCGCGCACGACATTATCCGGATCGTTCGCCATATGATCCAAATCAATAATGATAAGATGCCTGCTGATGACATTGATCATCTTGGCAACCGCCGCATCAAGACTGTGGGTGAACTGATCCAAAACAAATTGCGTGTCGGTTTGCGCCGGATGGAACGCGTCATCAAAGAACGTATGTCCATTCGCGATCAGGGTGCCAACGCATCACCAGTCAGCTTGGTCAACATTCGCCCATTGGTAGCTTCACTGCGCGAGTTCTTTGGCTCCAGCCAGCTTTCACAATTCATGGAAGAGACCAACCCGCTTTCCGAGCTGCGCCACAAACGCACAGTTTCGGCTCTTGGTCCTGGTGGTCTGCGCCGCGAACGTGCAGGCTTTGATGTGCGTGACGTTCACTTCTCTCATTACGGTCGCATTTGCCCGATTGAGACACCTGAAGGTCCAAACATTGGTCTGATCGGTCGCCTGGCATCCTTTGCCAAGGTGAACGAATTTGGTTTCATTGAAACCCCATACCGCAGGGTTTACCGCTCATTGAGGGGGGATGACCCCAACTTGGTAAACCACTTGCTGCGCCAGAACATCAAGGATCCAAAAACTGACAAGATCATTTACGAAACTGAAACTCGCATCACGCCGGCTATGGCAAAGAAAATTAAAGCGCTTGGCATTGAAGATGTTTTGGTTCGACCTTTTATCAGTGACGAGTATGTTTATATGAGTGCCGATCGTGAGGACAAATATGTAATTGCCCAGGCAAACGCGCCGGTCAATGAATATAACGAATTCCTCCGCCGTAATAGCTGCCGCTTCCACAATAAATTTGAAATTCGGGACTATGAATACATTGACTTTATCGATGTTGCCCCAAACCAATTTGTGGGTATATCCGCCGCTTTGATCCCCTTCCTCGAGCACGATGATGCAAGCCGTGCTTTGATGGGCTCAAACATGCAGACCCAGGCAGTCCCGTTATTACGCCCTGAAGTGCCGATTGTTTCGACTGGTATGGAAGGAATTGCTGTGGCTGACTCTGGGCAGGTTGTGATCGCTGAAGAAGACGGAGAAGTTATTTCTGTCACTGGCGATAGCCTTGTTTTGAAACAGGCCAACGGCACCTTGAAGATCCACAAACTGCGCAAATATCAACGCTCAAATCAAAGTACCTGTATTGACCAACGCCCGGCGGTGGTCAAAGGACAGCTGGTGCACAAGGGCGATGTCATTGTCGACTCCTCCTCCACCCAGGATGGCAATCTGGCTCTCGGTCAGAATGTTTTGATCGCCTTTTTGCCCTGGGAAGGCTTTAACTTTGAAGACGCGATCCTGATTTCTGAACGTCTTGTTGAAGATGATCGCTATACCAGCATTCATATCGAAAAGTATGAAGTGGAAGCTCGTGACACCAAATTGGGTCCCGAAGAAATCACCCGTGAGATTCCAAATGTTGGCGAAGACACAATTCGTGACCTGGACGAAACCGGTATCATCCGTATTGGTGCCGAAGTTGGTCCAAATGATATTTTGGTTGGCAAGATTACACCGAAAGGTGAAAAAGAACTGACTCCTGAAGAACGCTTACTTCGCGCTATCTTCGGCGAAAAATCTCGCGACGTCAAGGACACTTCTCTGCGTATGCCTCATGGTGAACGTGGAATCGTGGTGGACGTCAAAGTCTTCACTCGTGAAGAGAACAATGATCTGAACGCCGGCGTTGATAAAATGGTGCGCGTGTCAGTGGCACAACGCCGAAAGATCACCGCTGGTGACAAAATGGCAGGTCGTCATGGCAATAAGGGCTGTGTTTCGATGGTTCTGCCAGTTGAAGACATGCCTTTCCTCGAAGATGGTACTCCCATTGACATAATTCTCAACCCGCTTGGTATCCCTGGTCGTATGAACATCGGGCAAGTGCTCGAGGCTGAACTCGGTTGGGCTGCTCAAAGTCTTGGTTTCCGCGCTGTAACCCCGGTATTTGATGGCGCCACTGAAGCTGAAATTGAAGCCGAACTGGTTCGTGCCTGGATGATCGACGAAGCCTGGCGTGTGACCGCAGAAAAAGGTGCAGAATGGCTGCAGGGAATTGAATACGATCCTGAAATGATCGAGGACGACAACGAAGTCAGACTGCTTTACCTGGAAGAACAATTGGCTGGAAAAGACGTAGACCTGTTTGAGATCAAGGAAAATGAAGTACTCGCACGCCGGGCCGCATTAAACCTTTGGCTGGAAAACGAAGGCTATGACCCTGCAACGATCACCTCTTTCCCTGAAGAGAACATCGCCGTGGCTGACCGTAATCAGCAAGACGACAACGCAATTAAGGCATGCCTGGTTTTGTGGGCTAAAAAGCACGGTAAGGAAATCGACAAGAATTCGGATCGCGCTACGATGGAAGCCAAAGCCCGGGAAATCATGATTGAAACCGGACGTCCTGTACCTACCCTTGGAAAGCAATTGGTTCGGGATGGTCGCACAGGCGATTTATATGATCAGCCTGTGACTATCGGTGTCATGAGCATGCTGAAACTGCATCACCTGGTTGAAGACAAGGTGCATGCCCGTTCGACGGGTCCATACAGCTTGGTCACTCAGCAGCCTTTGGGTGGTAAAGCCCAATTTGGTGGTCAGCGCTTTGGCGAAATGGAAGTTTGGGCGCTTGAAGCTTACGGCGCGGCTCATACCCTGCAAGAAATGCTGACAGTCAAGTCTGATGATGTAGCCGGCAGAACTGCCACCTACGAATCGATCGTTCAGGATAAACCGATCGAAGCTCCTGGCATTCCGGCTGCCTTCCGCGTCCTGGTGAAAGAACTTCAATCTTTGAGCCTGGCAGTAAAAGCGATCATGGACGATGATGATGTTATCAAGTTTGGCAAAGATGAAGATCGTGGTCATCGCCAACGCGTTCCAACTGGCTTGATGGACCAGGGTGCAGAGGTCTTCAACAAGCTTACGGGCGGTAGAAATTAGCGATTTTGCGCTTGACGTATTGATGAGAAGCGTGATAAAATAATCGCTCATTCCTGACAGGCAGGAAATTTCTTTGTGCCTGTCAATAAATTGGCTAATAAGGCCATCCGCTGATTAGATGGCCTTGTTTAATGAATAATACAAAGTTAATAGGTAGTACGGAGGCAAAAACGTGCCAACAATAAACCAATTGGTTAGAAAAGGTCGCAAGACAAAAAGTCAAAAAAGCAAGTCACCCGCCTTGCA
>CAZYIJ010000146.1:0-4401 GCA_964647425.1 uncultured Anaerolineaceae bacterium | reverse complement strand
ACTGCGCGCAGATGGAGACCGGGACGGGTCTTGTGGATGTAATACCAGACGATTGGCACTAATAAATAGCCAAAATATACCAGCAGGTTGTGGTCAGTAAAGGCGACCGGACCCAAATACGGGATCTTCGAGAGCAGGGGGATAGTGGCGCGGGTGATAACAGGCGCGGTCTGGCCGGTAAGTCCATCACCCAGGACCATTGCCAGACCGGTCCCCAAAAAGGTGAGCGAAAGTCCACTGACGGTTTGGTCGGCTTGAAAATGGATGGTCACGATGGCGTGAGCAAGGCTGAGCAGCCCGCCGGCGGCAATGGCAGCCAGCAAACCGAGCCAGACATTGCCGGTTTGGAAAGCGATTTTGAAGCCAGCCATGGCGCCTACGAGCATCATGCCCTCGACGCCCAGATTCTGAACGCCCGAGCGTTCGGTCAGGATTTCGCCAATAGCGGCGATCAGCAATACAGTGCCGGTGGATAAGCCAGAGCGGAAGATTTCAATCCAGTTCATTGGGCGGTCTCCTGTGCAGGGCGAACCCACTTGATTTCGTATTTGAGGAGGACATCACTGCTGATGACCAGGAAAAGGGTGATGCCCTGGATGAGAAAAGAGACGCCAGAGGGCTGGATTTCGCGGCTGGCAACCAGGAGCGCGCCAAATAAGATCGAGACAACGATCACGGCAAAGGGGTTTAGCTTGGCGAGCCAGGCAACGATCACGCCCGAAAAACCGTAGGAGGTCGAGATGCGCTCCTGCAGGCGGTGGACAACGCCGGAGACCTCGGTCATGCCAGCCAAACCAGCCAGCGCGCCAGAGATCACGAAAACCAGGATGGTGTTGCGCGCAATGTTGATACCGGCATAGCGGGCGGCGCGGGGATTGTCTCCAATCAAGGTGATTTTGTAGCCCCATTTACTGCGGTAGATGATCAGGTAGACAAACACCGCCGCAAACAACCCGAAGAGGATGCCGGCATGCAGGGTCATCCCCGAAAAGGCGGGCACCTCGCTGGCGTAATCAGCCAGGCGCGGCAGCCAGGCGACTTTCGGGAAGGTTTTGGTCATCTGGAAGCCTGCTTCGCTCCACTTGCCGAAGATCCAGTAGTTATTCCAAAGCACGGCAATATAGTTGAGCATCAGGGTGATGATGATCTCATTGATGTTCAGTTTTGCTTTGAGGATGCCGGGGATAAAAGCATAGAGAGCACCGCCCAACATGCCCAGCAGACCCATGAGCGAGATGATTGCCCAACGGGGGGTGGTGTCGAGGTTGACGAGGGGCACCATCACTACAGCGCTTGCTAAAAATGCACCTACAAAAAATTGCCCTTCCGCGCCAATGTTCCAAAGGCGCATCCGGAAAGCCAGGCTGCAGCCCAGTCCGATCAGCAAAAGTGGGGTGGCTTTGACGATCACATCCGAAAAAGCGCCCCAGGAGCCAAACGAGGCTTTGAAAAAGTAAGAATAGACCTTAAGCGGGTCAGCTCCGGTTGCCGCGAGGACGATGCCGGAGATTACGAACGCCAGCAAGACCGCAGCAATAGAAGTCACGGCTGGTAGCCAATTTGGGGAGTCTTCGGTGCGTTTTAGGAACACGGGATAGGGAATTTTCACTCTTCATCTCCCTGGTTATATTTTTCGCCCAAAACTTTACGCAAGACACGTTCTTTTTCGCTCAGGTTGAGCTCAGGGTTTTCGGGTGGGGTGGGGGGCTCTTCTGGTTCTGCTTGCGGAAGTTCTTCTGTAGAGGCATCGGTTTCATGAGTCAGCTCCATTTCAGTGTGCTGCTCCGCCTGAGCGTTTTCGTCGTAATGGCGAAGATCTTCGAGCACTTCATCAAAGCTGGATGGACTGCCCTGGGTGGGGGTTTCCGGTTCAACGGTCTCTGCCGGCAGGTCATGGGGCAGCGTGCCGGTCATCATCAATCCGATTTTAGTGATGTCAAAATCGCCACTACAGACAACGCCGACCACATGCCCTTCATACATGACGGCGATGCGGTCAGAGAGCGAGAGCAGTTCATCGAGATCTTCGGAAACCAGCAGGATGGCGCAGCCTTTGGCGCGTTGATCGAGAAGCAGTTGCTGGACGGTTTCAATAGCGCCCACATCCAACCCACGGGTGGGCTGCATGGCAACGACCATGCGGGGGGTGCTGGAAAGCTCGCGCGCGAGGATCAGCTTCTGCAGATTACCGCCAGAGAGCTTGCGCGCCTGGGTGTGGACGTTGGGTGCCTGGATGTCATAATCTGTTTTCAACCCATCAGCAAGATTGTCAGCTGCCAGGTAGTTCAACTGCCATTTTTGGCTGATGGGCTGCTGGTCGTAGCGTTTCATGATGATATTGCTGGTGAGGGTCAGGTTGGGGGCAGTGCCTACGCCAATACGGTCTTCCGGGATATGGGCGAGACCGTGACTGATGGAGAAGGAAGGCGGTTTATTGGCGATATTTTTGCCTTCCAGCCAAATATTGCCTGTACATTCGCGCAGACCAGTGATCACTTCCACCAATTCGCTCTGACCGTTGCCAGCAACGCCGGCAATGCCGAGGATCTCACCTTCGTGCAATGCCAAATCGACGTTGCGCAAGGCGGGCAGGTTTTTGTTATTGACAGCCGAGACATCTTCGAGGCGCAAAACCTCGCGCCCGGCAGTTTGTTCACACTTATGCAGATTAAAAATCACTTCGCGACCGACCATGAGCGAGGCAAGGCTTTCCCGGGTGAAATTTTCCAGGTCTATGCGCTCGGCAGTGACACGTCCTCGCCGCAAAACGGTCAGTTTGTCGGCGACTTGCTTGACCTCAGTGAGTTTATGACTGATGAAGGCAATCGACTTGCCCTGGGCAGCCATCCCTTGAAGGGTTTCGATCAGTTCGTCGGCTTCCTGTGGGGCGAGAACCGCGGTAGGCTCGTCCATAATGAGGATGTTGGCACCCCGATAGAGGATCTTGAGGATTTCGACACGCTGCTGCTCACCGACCGAAAGCTGCCAGATCTTGGCAGTTGGGTCGATGTGGATGCCAAATTGTTCCGCGAGATCGCTGATCTCCTGGTCAAAATTTTTGAGGTTGAGGGCAAAGCGAGGGGTGTCCAGACCGATGAGGATGTTTTCGGTCACGGTTTGATTTTCGACCAGCATGAAATGCTGATGGACCATGCCAATGCCATTGGCGATGGCATCCTTGGGCGAATTAAAACTTACTTTTTTGCCGTGGATGCGGATTTCGCCAGACTGGGGCTTGTAGAGACCGGTGAGCACATTCATAAGGGTGCTCTTGCCTGCTCCGTTTTCGCCTAAAAGGGCGTGGATTTCACCGGGGTAGAGGGTGAAATTGACATGATCGTTAGCTAAAACGCCGGGAAAGCGCAGGACGATATCCTGCATTTCAACAGCGGGGACTGCGTCTGGGGCTTCAGAGAAAGTCATGAGTTTATCTTTTATAGGAGAGATGGCTCGTTAAGAGCCATCTCTCAAGAAGGTTTAGCTCAGGCTATGGAAGTTCGGCGGTAACGTTCTCGTTCCACCAATACATACCCACGCCATCAGCACAGGGTGCGCCTTCACTATTGGCAAAGCAGTCCAGATCCACCTGGCGCAGGCTTTCGCCTTCAGCGAGGACCAGGTTGCCCTGGTTATCAGTAATCGGACCAGTGAAGACATCTAAGCGGGTCATTTCGCCGGAGAGGAACTTGGCGAGTTCTTCACGAATAAGCTGCAGGTCTTCCTCGGGCAGGTCTTTGACACCGGGCATCAGCTCCTGGTCTTCCATGAAGCCAAAGAGACCGAGACCACCGGAGTCGGCATCGAAGTAAACAGCCTCACCCGCAAAGGTGCCGTCCATGGATTGTTTGACAAGGTCAGCGTACAGAGGACCCCAGTTCCAGTACATGGTAGTGAGACAGCTGTCGAGGGTGCAGTTGTTGATGTAGTCATAAGTAATGCCCCATTTTCCTTCAGGAGCAGCAATGGCAGGGGCAGGGGTGTCGGCACCAGTCATAACCACCTGAGCGCCGGCATCAAAGAGGGATGTAGCTGCTTCTTGCTCGATGGTGGGGTCGTGCCAGGTAAAGATAAACCGAACATCCATGGTGCATTCGGGGCAGGTCTTTGCCAAACCAAGCGCGAAGGCGTTGCCAAGGCGTAATTCTTCCGGGATGGGGAAGGTAGCCATATAGCCGACCTTGGTGTTGCCGTCAACTTTGGCACGGGAGCCAGCCAACATACCAGCCAGGTATTTGATGTCTTCCATGGCACCCATCAGGTTGCCAAAGTTGGTACCATTGAATTTGTAGCCAGAAACATGGACGAAATCCTTATCCGGGAATTCACCAGCTACGGTTTCGGTGGCGTCCATGAAGCCGAAGGAGGTTGTGAAGACCATATCAAAACCTTTTCGGGCTAAGG
>CAZYIJ010000145.1:4337-4452 GCA_964647425.1 uncultured Anaerolineaceae bacterium | reverse complement strand
AGAGCCAGGTCCGGTTGACCAGACATTGGGCATTCCAGCGGCCACGAGGCCGTCGCGATAGATAAAATAAACAGCTGCAGCACCGAGGAAGGCACCGATCATCTGAGCAACGATG
>CAZYIJ010000145.1:0-4327 GCA_964647425.1 uncultured Anaerolineaceae bacterium | reverse complement strand
AGGATAAAGGTACCAAAGAGTTCTGCGATACAAGCAGTCAGGAGACTGTAGGTACCAGTTGCACCTGAGCTTGCTGCACCCCACCAAGATTCACCAAAGACAGATCCTGGTCCGGTTGACCAGACGTTAGGCATACCAGCGGCAACAAGACCGTCACGGTAGATCAGGTAAACAGCGGCAGCGCCGAGGAAGGCACCGATCATCTGAGCAACGATGAAGGGCAGAACTTTCTTCCAGGGGAAGCCACGACGGGCAGCTAAACCAAGGGTCACTGCTGGGTTGAGGTGTGCACCAGAGATACCGCCAGAGATGTACACAGCGATGATTACTGCGAACGCCCAACCGATGGTAATGGTGTTCCAGTTATAAGCGGTGCCAGCAACACGAGGTGCCAGACCAACGTTGGCGACAACACCATCACCAAGCAAAATCAGGATGAAGGTGCCAAACACTTCGCCAATAAATTCTTTCATAGTACGATTTTCCATGAATATTTCTCCTTTTAAAGTTGTGGTTTGAAAAAATATGATAGTTACTGAAACAATTTATTACATTAGCAGATCGATAGCACCTCTCTTTCCGGTTACTTTTGCCGTTTGTAAATTTCTTTCCTGGTAGTCTTGGGAAGGTAAATAAAAAACGCACCTGTATCAAGGGATTGTTCTTTACAATCCTCTCTTAATAACAGCTGCATTCTTTTTGGGCTACTCACTTTAGTATCCTTTTACTCCCTAGAACCTAAAAGATTTGCCAAAATTGATATCGACTAACCCACTCACAATCGCCGATATTACCTAAGAATAACTATAACACAATTAAACTTAATTATACAATTTTTTACAACTTTTTGCACTGAATGTCAGTAAATTTTTGATGAATAATCCGTCTTTTATTAGCTACGTAGTATAATACCTCAAAAATATATAAAATGTCTTAACTTTTACAAAATGATGACCTTTTTTAGCAATTCAATTACCTTTACAACACATGCTTCAGGGATAAAGTGCTTCGCGACCATCATCTGATCCTGGAATAAACTACCTTAGCGGTATTATAAATTTTGGTCATATCGAAATTTAAAAAAATGGAGGCAAGTGTGCAAGAAAAATACGATTTTATAGTAATAGGGGCGGGGGTTATTGGTTGTATGATAGCCCGCTGGCTCTCCCGTTACGAGGGCAGAGTTCTCGTAATCGAAAAGCAAGCTGATCTCGGAATGGGGACTACTGCCGCCAATACTGCCATTGTTCATGCGGGTTATGACCCGGTGCCCGGGTCGCTGAAGGCGCGCATGAACGTAAAGGGCAATGCCATGTGGGATCAGCTTAAAGCAGAGTTGAACTTCACTTTTGCCCGCAGCGGTGATTATGTAGTTGCTATCGGTGAAGAGGAACTTCCCGCCTTGGATACCTTAATGGTGCAAGGTAAAAAGAACGGCGTGCCTGGGATGTCGATCATCAGTGGAGAGGAAGTGCGTGCACGCGAGAAGAACATCAATCCCAAGGTAAGCGGCGCGCTCTGGGCGTCCACCGGCGGAATATGCGATTGTTTCCAGGTGAATGTAGCTGCCGGTGAAAGTGCCGCTATAAATGGCGTTGAATTCAAATTCAACACTGCCTTTGAAGACTTCATCATGGAAGGCGATCGCATCATTGGTATCAAGACCAATCAAGGCGATTTCCTCTCACGTTGGGTAGTAAATGCTGCCGGGTTATATTCAGATGTGGTAATGCACAAAGCGGGTGTACGTCCTGAATTCAAGATACAACCACGCAAAGGCGAGTATTTCGTTTTTGACCGCGCTGACATTCAAATTGATAACATTCTTTTCCCGGTACCATCGGATGCTGGTAAGGGAATCATGGTCACAAACACGGTCCATGGCAACACCATTATTGGACCGAATGCTCAACTGATTGATGACAAAGAAGATACATCAACCACAATCCCAGGGATGGAAGAAATTTGGGAAGGCGCACAAAAACTGATACCTTCGCTGGATAGGCGCCATGTCATTGCCACATTTGCTGGTTTGAGAGCGATGGGTAATGGCCCTTGCAAGACACCGGGCGTTAATTACAATAAAGACTACATCATTGAAATTCCGGAAAACGTGCGTGGATTTGTGAACCTGGGTGGAATCGAATCACCAGGCTTGGCTTCTTCCCCCGCTATAGCTGAAGAAGTCATTGATCTTCTTAAAGATGCGGGAGAAGACCTTCGCGAAAAGAAAGATTGGGAACCAATCCGACCAGCCAGACCACGCTATCGCGATATGTCACATAAGGACCGCCAACTGCTTGTAGAAATGGATCCACACTTTGGTCGGGTGATCTGCCGCTGTGAAAATGTTACTGAGGGAGAGATTTTAGCTGAGATTCATGCACCTATCCCAGCTCTGACCTACGATGCTATCAAGAGGCGTACCTGGTTGGGGACTGGTAGATGCCAGGGTGGATTCGATATGCCCCGTGTTGTCGCAATTCTTTCAAGAGAACTTGGCATCTCACCTATGGAAATCACTAAACGAGGTCATAGTTCTGAATATCTTGTACGGAAGACTAAAGATTTGGAGGCCGCTGATGATAATTAAGAAGCAATATGATGTAGTAGTGATTGGTGCAGGACCTGGTGGTCTGGCCGCCGCTATTGAAGCAAAAAAGGGCGGCGCAGATGATGTTCTGGTCATTGAACGCGATGTGGAATTGGGTGGTATTCTGCTGCAGTGTATCCATAACGGCTTCGGTCTGCAAACCTTCAAAGAAGATCTACCCGGTCCAGAATATGCTCAGCGTTACATTAATGAAGCTAGATCTTTGGGCATCTCTTTCCTATTAGACACCATGGTCATGGATGTAACTTCGCAACGAAAGCTCTTTCTTTCCAGCCGGGATTTTGGTTATGTCGAAGTAGATGCCCACGCTATTGTTTTGGCCATGGGCTGCCGCGAACGTACCCGCGCCCAGGTGCGACTTCCCGGCTATCGCCCTAATGGCGTCTTCACAGCCGGCACCGCCCAGCGTTGGGTGAATGTGGAAGGCTATATGCCTGGTGAGAAGTTTGTTATTTTGGGCTCTGGTGACATCGGCATGATCATGGCACGCCGCCTAACTTTTGAAGGCGCGCATGTTGAAAGGGTGCTTGAGATTCAATCTTACCTTTCTGGCTTGAGCCGTAACTACGTGCAGTGTTTGGACGACTGGGGCATCCCATTACAGCTTCAACATACCGTGAAGAAAATCATTGGCAAGGATCGAGTTGAAGCGATCGAGGCTGTGGCAGTCGATGATCGATGGAATTTTATTCCGGGCAGTGAAGAGATCATCCCATGCGATACTTTGTTGCTCTCGGTAGGTTTGATTCCTGAAAACGAACTCTCCAAGAAGGCAGGTGTGCTCCTGGACCCTGTGACTGGTGGTCCATTCGTGGATGAACATTTCCAGACCAACGTTCCGGGTATTTTCGCCGCTGGTAACGTAGTGCATGTTTATGATTTGGTTGATTGGGTATCACTGGCAGGTGTTGAAGCCGGACGAAGTGCTGCGGAATTTGCTCTGGTTGAAAAAGAGCGTTCTGCCCGATACATTCCACTTGTACCTGGTAAAAATGTGCGCTATATTGTTCCCCACAAACTGGATAAAAAAGCCCTGGAAAAAGGTGATATCAGTTTGCAAATGCGCGTTACCAAACCTATCGAGGAAGATGTCTGGATGGAAGTGCATGGAGAAGAAAATAGCATCGTGCGACGTTCAGAGCGTTATGTACGCCCTGGTGAGATGGTCACGATCGTGCTCAAGCCCAAAATGGCAGCTGAAGTCGAAAAAGCTGGCAAATTGACCGTCGATATTTATCCTAAATCGGAGGCATAAGATGGAAGAAAAGAATTTTATCTGCACTGCTTGCCCAATGGGCTGTAAATTGATCGTACGTATGGAAGGTGACGAAGTAGTCAAGATTTTGGGTCACCGCTGCCGAAAAGGTGAGGTTTATGGACGCCAGGAAGCGATTGCTCCCCAGCGAATGCTTGCCAGCACGGTCAAAGTCCCCAACGGCTTCCACCCTCTACTGCCGGTGTATACCAAGGGTTCTATCCCAAAGCAAAGAATTTCCGAAGTTCTGGAAAAGATCCGTGCGATCGAGGTAACTGCTCCGATCAAAGCCGAAGACGTGATCATTCCCAATGTGATTGGCACTGGTGTGGATGTGATTGCCAGCCGGGACATGCCCGCGAAAAATTGATTGTTGATTGAAAATCAAGAAAGGCGCTATTTATGAACTGCACCCCAAAAGTTGGACAATAAATCCAACCGAGGAGGTGCAGTTTTTT
>CAZYIJ010000144.1:0-4560 GCA_964647425.1 uncultured Anaerolineaceae bacterium | reverse complement strand
TCTTGCCCGATAATATCGGTGAAAACGCTGGCTCGGTCGCGCTGATCCCGCAGTAGTAACAAATCAGGGGAAACTTCTTCGGTAGAGAGAGGCTCTTCTGCTGGTTGAGATTTTTTACTCACGTCCTCAATCTCATCCTCCACGTCAGAAGAATCCTGCGTCTCGCTTTCATTTATCTCTACAGCTTCTTCGTCGGGTTCTGAATCAACCCCTGAATCAAGCTCTTCTACCGGCTCGCCATCCTTTTCATTTACCAATGTTTCATCCGGCTCGGTAAGCTCTTCTAAATCAGGTTGTAACGCTGCTTTAGTTTGGTTTTCATCAGCTAGGAGAATTTCTTCGACCTCATTTGAAGGCAGGTCGTCTTCCAGTTCGTTTTTCAGGATTTGGTCATCGTCCTCAGCGATATTGTGAAAATCCTCAGGATCAGGCTCAGCTTGCAGTACTTCTTCTTCTAAGTTTTCAACAATCGGCTCTGAGAGAGATGGCTCAGGCTCGTCAATGGGCAAGAAAGGCGTGGGTACTTCCTGTGTGATTGTTTCTTCTGTTTCCACAGCAGGAGTTTCCGGCAACCCTATCTCACGGCGAAGTAATTCCTGCAGTTCTTCTTCAGTCCACTCATCGTCGAGGCTATCCGTCGTAGAAGCATCAGTCTGAATCTCATTGGAACTGTCGTCACGGTTTGGGTGCAGTTCACGAATGCGCCGCAGCCACTCCGGATCGCCGTTTTCATCAACCAAATCCGACTCAACCCGTCGTGATCGCCTGGTTTTTTCACGGTCGTTCTGTTCCCGAATGCGCCGCATGATCTCATCAAAAGCTTCATCCACTTGTTTGCGGCCTTCGTGAGACCGGCGATCATCCATCGCAAGACCGCCCTTGGCCAATACTCCGGCAGCATCTTCCTCTTCCTTTGCCCGCTGACGGATCCGTTCCAACCAATCGGGGTCATCTTTACCGTCTTCAGGTTGACCTTCTTCAGTCTCCCCTGCCTTCTCCAGGGATTCTTCCTCAGGCTTCTTATCATCTGCCAACAGAGGGCTTTCATCCAGGGAAGCCAAAATATCCGCCATCGGTGCCAGATCTTCTTCAGGCTCTTTGCCAGCAGGCTCTGATAACGACTCAAAACCTTCCAGCTCGAAAAGCCCTTCAAGTTCTTCACCACAACGAATACAACGCAGAGTATAGAGGGCGTTAGCTTGACCACAATTGGGGCAGATTCTCAGTTCGTCAGGTTGATCACTCACGCAGAGCCTCCTGTCCGAACAAAACCCGCAGTCCCATCAAAAGCGCGCTCAAACCTAACCCAATCAACAAACCGCGCGCTCCAATAAGCGGCAAACGCTGCAAGGCAGACACAATCGCCCCCAGACCTGGAACAGAATCAAATTGAAAGAAGCCCAGATTCAAGAAAAGAAAAACCAGCGCGCTTACCCCAAATGAAATCGTCAGCACTGACCACCCTCTGACACGAAAGATTTTGACAGCCGCGCTCATCAAGATCAGTGCAATCAGCGCCATAAGCGCGTTTTCAAGCGGTACCAAAACTGTTTGGATCCCTTTAAGATACGCGGGATGATCCAAGCCAAGATGCCAACCAAGGATCAAGGTAGCCAAAAACGTAAGGACAAGGACGATGCTGTATAGAAAGCCTCTTCTTCCCTTCAAGATAAAACGGATGTGTGTGACAAACAGGCTGGCAATCGCCACCAGTAAGGCTACGCTTGAAACAATGATCGCCCAATTGAGCACTAATCCAAGATATGGGGCAGTAAACGGTTGGAAGAAAAAGGCTGCCAGCATAATCAGCCCGGAAATAGCAGCAATAATCACAGGCAGGCGCTGCTTCATGGCAAAACTCCGCTCAACTTCAGCAGGGCTGCCACAATCAGACCAATCACAAGAATTCCACGAATCCAATTCATCGTTTTAGCCTGGTTTTGATAAGCACGCTGATTAACCTTGCCAATTGACGGAAGATAGTAATCTTCGCCCAAAGTCACCTCTGAACCTGAAACAAAAAATGCCGCCTGCGCTGCCAGCGAACCTGTGGCAGCCACCAAGGGGACATCCTTGCGTTCTGCCAGGTCGGCAATCAAAACATGTTCCGGCCGCATAGTTCCGGTCAAGATCATTCCGCCATTACCCTTGCGGGCGAGTTCGGGTAACATGCCAGCCATCCAGCCAAAACCGCTCACGCCGCTTAACGCAGTATGTTCAGACCGAAAAAGCTCGCTTGCCATCGCGTTTTCGTAAGCTCCGTGCAGCACTAATTGGCTGATACAAGCCAGCGCGCTGTCGCCGCTGAATGAGTGGGTGGGCTGATCGTTAAACACCGAGCGGCTCAGCAGAATTTGCTCTATCAATACCCCAACAGAATCGCCCAGGCTTGAATTTTGACCTGAAAAGCCCTCTCCCATGCTGATCAATAAAGCCTTACCTTCTTCAGAAGAGCGATGCATCAGCGCGTCGATGCTGTCGTATGTACTTAAATTTTTGTATGGATTAACGGGTGGTTTACGATTGGCTATCCAGACAATTGCCATCACAATCACTGCTAATCCTACGAGCCCAACTGCGATCAAGTCGGTGAGGTAAATCGGAGGCATCAAAAAAGCCTCCCCAAGGCACGGCGAACCATAATCAAAATTGGTGTATTACTTGAATAAATAACTACACCTTGAAACAGTCCAGCTTGCTGAATTTTGTGTGGGTAAAGGTTGGCGGAAGGCTCAACTTTCATGAATAAAGTATAGCATAATCGAGTGGTGAAAATTAGCTGTTTCACACCTTCAAGCAGCACGGCATGTTGGTCAGTATCTTTCGTGTCCAAATTGGATGAGAAGAAAAAAACGCCCTGTTGCCAGGGCGTATCAAATTCACTCAAAAGTACTAAATATGGATAGGTCGACCCAGCGCAACTTCAGCGGCTTCCATGATCGCTTCAGAAAGTGTGGGGTGGATGTGGACCGAGTGGGCTATTTCTTCCACAGTCAGTTCATTTGCCTGTGCCAAAACCAATTCAGGCAGCAACTCCGAAACTTCGGGTCCAACCAGGGTGGCACCAAGCAACTCGCCGTACTTGGCATCAGTGATAATTTTCGCAAACCCTGTGCCCTGAGCCAAACCAAGTGCTTTTCCATTGGCGATGAAGTTAAAACGTCCAACCTTAACATCAAAGCCGGCTTCTTTTGCCTGTTCTTCGGTGTAACCAAATGAAGCAACCTGTGGGTCAGAGAAGACCGCTCTTGGAATCATGCGGTAGTCCAGTTTTCGCTGTTCTTGTCCGGCAATATTCTCAGCACAGATTTGCCCCATGGCTGAAGCAGCATGAGCAAGCAAGAGCTTTCCGGTCAGATCGCCGATCGCCCAAATTCCAGGCACATTGGTTGCCATTCGGTCATCGATCTGCACAAATCCGCGTTTATCCAGTTCAACGCCAGCCTCTTCCAGCCCGATACCTTGGGAATTCGGTTTGAAGCCGATTGCGACCAGCGTGATCTCAGATTCAATAGTCTCCTCCCCCTTGTCACCTTCAAGTAAGACGCTTGTACCAGTCTCAGTTTTTGTGACTGATTTGACTTTGGTTCCCGCGTGAACCTTGACACCGCGCTTCTTCATGGCTCTGGCTAATTCTGCGGCTGCTTCTTCGTCTTCGTTCGGCAAAATATGAGGCAGCATCTCTACAATCGTCACATCCACACCATACCCGCTCCAAATCGTGGCAAATTCGACCCCAATAGCGCCACCGCCAATGATGACAGCAGACTTGGGCAGCTTTTCGAGCATAATCGCGTGAATATAGTCAAGCAGTTTTTCGCCATCAGGTTCCATGCCGGGGATAACGGTGGCATGCGCGCCTGTCGCCAGGATGATGTCTTTTGCGTTAACTTCTTCCGTCCCGCCAGCCTTCAATTCAACTGTGATTTTTCCTGCTCCAGCCAGCTTGGCGGTTCCTTCCAAAACTTCGATGTTGTTTTTCTTCATCAAAAACCCAACACCTTTGGTGAGACGTTGGCTCACCTGCCGGCTGCGTTTAAAAGCTGCTGCATAATCCAACTCCAGGTTGTCAAAACTTACACCTAATTCTTTGGCGTTTGATAATAAGGTATGGGCAATCTCTGCATTGTGCAGCAGGGCTTTTGAGGGAATACAGCCAACATTCAAACAGACTCCTCCCAACCATTGCTTATCGACAATAGCAACCTTTAGCCCCAATTGAGAAGCCCTGATTGCAGCAACATATCCACCCGGACCAGCCCCTATTACAACAACATCAAATTCTCTCATGTCTCTCCTTTCCCTTTCAGGGAATTAATTTTTATATGCATTGGCTGTATCAATCTGATTGATTTCTAACTCCAATGCGGATAGTCCCAAGCCCAATAACAGCTACTTTTATACCGCTGTTACAAAGATTTCTATGGTTCATTCTTTAGGCCTAATCATTTTTATCATTGTTTTTTTCTGGATTTTGATCTACTTTCCCTTTTCCTAATTGTTGGGAACGTGAATATGCAGCCCAAATTGCTCGTGAAATTGCGGTGCGAAATCCAGCTT
>CAZYIJ010000143.1:0-4656 GCA_964647425.1 uncultured Anaerolineaceae bacterium | reverse complement strand
TACCACCCTGGCTTGATCTCGAGTCAATCGTCTCATATGTATTGAACCCATTCACTTGCTTGAATCGATCCCTCTTTCATGTTAGAATATCTGCTCCATGGAGGGATGGCCGAGCGGACTAAGGCGCCTGTCTTGAAAACAGGTATAGGGCAACCTATCGTGGGTTCGAATCCCACTTCCTCCGCTGGCTTGACAGCCGAACAATTTGGGGAGGTGCCAGAGTGGACGATTGGGGCCGCCTGCTAAGTGGTTGTCGGGTAAGACCGACCCGGGGTTCGAATCCCCGCCTCTCCGCCTTTACAAGACCGCGCTTGCGGTCTTGTTTTTTTAATAAGCTCCATAATTTCTACAATTTACAATATTCACCCCTGCAAAAAATTGCCCCGCTCTCCAAGACAACCGGTTCTTTCAAATCGGCTATTTACCGTTGTTTCCAGAAATTCAGCTAATTTCCCTTTACAAATCATTAAACCGGGATTATAAATATTCTCAACTGGTAAGACCTCTTACCACTCACCAATGGAGGTCACTTGTCAACTCAACCTGAATGGGTTATCCCCAAAAAACCTACTGACCTGGCTGAACAGCAGCTTCTCGCCGCAATTCTTGATGGCAGCTTTCCAATCGGCAGTGCCTTACCTCCCGAACGCGAGCTGGCCCAATCTCTCGGCATAACCAGACCCACCCTGCGCGAAGCGCTCCAGCGCCTTGCCCGTGATGGCTGGATCCTGATCCACCAGGGCAAATCCACTGTAGTTAAAGATTATTGGAAAGATGGCAACCTGATTATGCTCAACGCTCTTTCCAAACAGCCAGAAATTCTGACTTCCTCTTTTATTACTAATCTGCTCGAAGTTCGGGCTGCGCTTGCCCCGGTCTACACCCACCTCGCTTTTATAAGAAACCCCCAGGGACTGAAAACTCTCCTTGAAGATTGCCTCACGCTCCCGGATGAGCCTAAAGCCTACGCGCAGGCTGACCAGGAGCTGCACCACCAATTAACCGTGTTATCTGGCAACCCAATCTTCACTCTGATTTACAACGGTTTCAGACAGGTCTCCAACCAGGCGGGTTTGGATTACTTTGCCAACCCGGAAGCGCGAAAACATTCCCAGGACTTCTATCGTGGGCTTCTGGAGGATTTACATCACAACGATCCGCAAAGTGCATCCGACCGCACTGCCAGGGTCATGCAAGATAGCCTGGATTTCTGGAAGAACTGTGACTTCTTCAGGGAGGTGCAATGAAACAACCAAGTTCCCGCGCGCAACTCTGGTCACAACTTGACCAAAACTGGGACCTGATCATCATCGGCGGTGGCATCACCGGCGCAGGGATTTTGAGGCGGGCAGTTAGTGGAGGCTTGAAAACCCTTTTACTGGAAGCAGCTGATTTTTCCAGCGGGACTTCCTCTAAATCATCCAAACTGGTTCACGGCGGTTTTCGTTACTTGCGCAGCGGTCAATACAATGTCACCTTCGAATCCGTCCGACAGCGTGAAAAGTTGCTCAAACAAGCAAAAGGACTGGTCACGCCTCTCAGCTTTGTTTTCCCCCATACCACTTCGGTCAAGCAAAAACGCACTTTTCACGCCGGGGTTATCGTTTATGATCTGATGGCTCCCAAGTGGAAACACCGTCATCTCAACCTTGACCAGTTGCATAACGCGATTCCTTTGCTCAAAACAAATGACATGGCAGGCGCTTATCTCTATTACGATGCTCTCCTGGATGACAGCCGCATGGTTTTACGCCTTCTCCAGGAAGCAAGCGAGGATGGCGGTCTGGCGCTGAATTATGCCAGGGTCGAGCAGCTGCTCAAAGACAAGAACGGGCGTGTCTGTGGGGTTGCCGTGCAGGACCAATCACGTGAAAACAAAGGCACCCTTGAGTTACAAGCCAGTGCCGTGATCAACGCTACCGGTCCCTGGACCGATCATCTTCGCCAGCAGCTTGGTCGCCAGGAGCGTGTGAGACCTTTGCGCGGTTCTCACCTGGTATTTAGTTTCGAAGATCTGCCCATCCCTCACGCTGTCACCCTGATGCATCCAAAAGATGGGCGGGCAATGTTCGCGATCCCCTGGGAGGGGCGCACAATTTTCGGTACAACCGACCTCAATCACCAACTACCTCTCGACCAGGAACCTTTTTGCACCAATCAAGAAATCGCCTACATGCTGGAAGCGGTTCACGCCATTTTCCCGGAGATGAACATAACTGAACGCTCGATCATTTCGTCCTTTTCCGGTCTGCGGCCGATCGTCCGGGGTGACGCCAACAACCCTTCCGCTGAATCCCGCGCTCATCTCATTCTGGAAGAAGATGGATTGGTAACAATAACCGGTGGAAAATTAACCATCTTCGAAATCATGGCAGAAGATACGTTAAAAGCAGTTATGCCCATGCTCGGTAAAGATCTCAAACCGATTAAACACTGGTTCAAACCACTTCCGGTTCCAAACTCAGATACACTCCTCTCTGAACAGAGCTTTCCATATCTTGCTGGTCGTTACGGCAACGCCATCTCAGACTTGGTGGAGATGGCAGGCCCGAAAGACCTTCAGCGGGTAGATGATCTTTACCTGAATTGGGCTGAACTTTCCTATAACGCCCGTTTTGGTGCGGTGGAACATCTCGACGATTTGTTGTTGCGCCGTACACGCCTGGGCGTCCTTCTGCCTCAAGGCGGTATCCAGGTAATGGAAAAAATTAAACAATTGACCGAGTCTGAACTGCCCTGGTCACAAGAGGATTGGCAAAACGAAATTATCCGATACCAAAATATTTATCAACAAGCTTACAGTCCAAATCCGGAAAGCTTTCAAAGATAGGAGGAAACATGGCTAAAGAACAAAAATTTGTCCCCGCCTGGTACGAAGAGCCGGTCCCAACAGGAACCTGGCGTTCGATCTTTAAGTGGGGCGACCCCACCGCTTACAAGCACCCCAACAGCGGGTTGACCAAGTTGATCATGGATCGCTTTGGCTTGACCGAAGACACGCTTTCCAAACCCGGACAGTTGGGCTTGGACCAAGTCCCTGATGACGTGCCGGTCGACTTCCCGGATGAACATCTCGCGTTCTTGGCGCGAACCTGCGGCGAAGAAAATCTGCATACCGACACCTACACCAGGATCAAACGTTCCTACGGTCAAGGCATGATCGATGCCCTCCGCCTGAGGCGCAAAATCGTAGAAAATCTGCCGGAAGTGGTGGTCGCACCCCGCACTCAGGAGGAAATCGAAGCTATAGTCACCTACGCCAATGACCACCTGATCCCGGTCTACGTTTTTGGCGGCGGTTCTACCGTCACACGCGGCTACGAAGCTACCAGAGGTGGTATTTGTATCGACATGTCTGTTCATATGAACAAACTGATCGAGCTTAACGAAATCAACCAAACCGTCACCGTCGAAGCAGGCATGTGGGGTCCAAAGTTGGAAAATCTGCTCCAAAACGCAGTCGAAAAATTGGGTGCGAAGCGCAATTACACTGTTGGGCACTTCCCTCAATCATTCGAATACTCCAGCGTCGGCGGCTGGGTTGTGACTCGCGGAGCCGGGCAAAATTCCACCTACTACGGCAAAATTGAAGACATTGTCCTCGACCAGGAATACGTGACACCCCGCGGCGTCTTTAAAACCTGCCCCCACCCTCGAGCCGCCACTGGTCCTGATTTTGACCAGGTCATGATGGGCGGCGAAGGCAGCTTTGGCATTCTCACTAAAGTCACGCTGAAAGTTTGTCACTGGCAGCCCGAAAACCGCAAAAAATTCAGCTATGTGTTCCGCAACTGGGAAGATGCCCAGTCCGCCAGCCGCGAGGTAATGCAGGGCGAATTTGGCTACCCTTCGGTCTTCCGCATCTCGGACCCTGAAGAAACCGACATCATGATGAAGCAATACCACATCGAAGGCAGCCTTGCTGACACTGTTTTGCAAAAACTCGGCTTCCAACCAATGCAAAAATGCCTGATGCTTGGCTTCACGGATGGTGAAAAAGATTTTTGCCGCAACATTGACCGCAAAATGCGAAAGATCTTTCGCAAGTATAAAGCCTTCGAAATCTCTTTTGCCGGTGTCACTAAAACCTGGGAAAAAGGTCGTTTTACCGACCCCTACTTACGCGAAGATTTGCAGGATTACGGCATCCTGATCGACACCCTCGAGTGCGGTGTCACCTGGTCACAAATGCCGCAGGTCCACAAAGATGTTAGAGCGCTCGTAAAATCCCGCCCCAACACCATATGCATGACCCACATTTCCCATTCCTACCCCCAGGGTGCCAATCTCTACTTCATCTTCATCGCCAAAATTGACACCATTCCTGAGTATCTTGACCTGCAATATGGCATCCTGGAAGCCATCGCTAAATCTGGCGCAGCCATCAGCCACCATCACGGCGTTGGCAAGGCAACCGCCCCCTGGATTGAAGATCAGATCGGCACCCAGCAGATGGATGTCATCAGAGTTCTGAAAAACCATTTTGACCCTAACAACATCATGAATCCCGGTGGTACACTGGGTTTGGATATGAGCCCGGCGCAAAAAGAAAAGCGTTGGGGCAAGGACTTTGAGGTATAGATGACAAAAGAACACTTACTCGCAATTGACGTCGGCACCCAATCAGCTCGCGCCTTGATTTTTGACCTACAGGGC
>CAZYIJ010000142.1:3343-4691 GCA_964647425.1 uncultured Anaerolineaceae bacterium | reverse complement strand
CTGCCATGTGATATTGGTGATACCTTCAAGTAAGAAATCCATGATCTTTTATAGTGTTTAATTTTCAGTCAATATGACCAGGCATTTTATATGTTACATGTCCGGCTGATCCCATTCAATAAGAGGAGAGCGATAAAATCCGATGTTGAGTATCTCCATCCGTTTCCCATGTGCAGCAAGCCGAACACGGTATTCATCCCATGACCTCATGTCCGAAGGAGTCCATCCTATCTCGGCATAACCCTGAAGACGAGGAAAAATAAGATATTCAGCTTCGCTGAAAGTTGAGATGGTCTCTGCCCATAGCGGGGCCTGCACCCCTACTATTTTTTCCCTGCCGATCTCCGGTACAAGTGTGGCAGGATCCCAGTTATAGGCATCATCCACCTCTATGTAAGCGGCCCAGCTCAATCCCAGGACAGTTGTTGAGTCATATTTCATGTCAGTATAGGCATACTTGCAGGGTGACATAAGCACTTTCGCACCCTGGTTAACGCCCTTTATTGCATTTGTTGCCCGGGCCCAGTACTGAACCACAGCACCGGGCTTAAGCGTTGCATTGGCAATCTCGTCCCAGCCTGTTACGCTCTTGCCGTGTGATTCAACAATATCCTGTACTCTGTTTACAAAGTAGATGTAATCATCGATCCTGGTAGAATGTGACTCATCACCTCCGATATGAAAGTACTGCCCCGGAGTAAGAGCCGCGATCTCGCGAACAACATCGTCTACAAACTTATATGTGGTTTCCGAGCGGGTGTCAAGGGTGCTGAATCCAACGTCTGTTCCGGTATATGGCTCTGTAGCCTTGCCGTTCACATTGAGCTCCGGATAGGATGAGAGAGCTGCGTTTGTATGACTGGGCATATCAATCTCAGGAATGATTGTAATGTATCTCTCACTGGCGTACTTTACGATATCTGAATATTCCTCCTGGGTGAAATATCCTCCTTCGCCACCGCCAACTTCGGTTTTACTTCCATGGGCGGTAAGGTTTGGCCAGGATTTTATCTCGATTCTCCAGCCCTGGTCATCGGATAGATGGAGATGAAGAACATTCATTTTATAAAGTGCCAGGTGATCAATAAATCTCTTTACATCCTCCGGGCTGAAGAAATGGCGCGCAACGTCAAGCATCTCTCCGCGATGCCCGTATTCAGGCCAGTCACGTATGGTTCCGGTGGGTATGGTCCATGGCCCGGGCTGAACCGTATCAGACTCAATCTCAGGAACAAACAGTTGCCTTATGGTCTGGATGCCACGGAATAACCCGGCAGGCCCGGCTGCAGTCAGTGTCAACAGCTTCCCGGTGATGATAAGCTCGTAGCCTTCGTCGCCAAGAGTGGAG
>CAZYIJ010000142.1:0-3333 GCA_964647425.1 uncultured Anaerolineaceae bacterium | reverse complement strand
GTGATCACTTTAAGCCCGAGCCCGGTTGAGGGATTCAATCTGCCGGCCAGGTAATGGCCAATACCGGCAACTTCTTCCGGACTGCCCGGCATCACAATGATGTCACTCTTCCGGGTTAGCATGAATGTCCCGCCAGTAGAGGTCACCGACACTGGTTTTGGAATAATACTGTTCTTTGCGAGATCAGCCGGGCCGGTTGATCTGTCACTCTGGCAGGAGATCAGTACTGTGGCAAGCGCCGCCATGGCCAGGAAAAGCTTCTTCATCGGTTTACATTTACAGATGTTTAATATTCTGCGGAAACACGGCCCAAATATATTGTTTTTGAAACATGAATTCCATTTCATTGCTCATCCTCTTTAACATGGCAGCAAATTAACCTCCATGGTTTGGTGATTATTATTTAGTAAATTTGGGATTTATGCCATGAAGGTAATTGAGCCAAAAGATCTCGAACCGTTGTCATTTCTGTTCAGGGGCGCTAAAGGGCAGCGCTTTGCGGAATGGATGATCCGTTTCCTGGCAATCGACAAAGTCAACAGGGTATATGACAATTCAGGAGCATGGAACGGGCCAGAATTCACCACCAGGCTGCTTAAAGATGTAGGAGTCAGCTACGTGGTCGGCAACCCAGAAAGGCTTAGAGACCTGCCCGGAGGTGCCTTTATAACCGTGTCAAACCATCCATACGGCGGGCTCGACGGAATCATGACCATTGATATGATGGCCAGGATAAGGCCCGATTACAAATTCATTGTCAACAAACTCCTCTCCCTGATAAAAACCCTCGATGTCAACTTTATCCCGGTAGTGCCCACAGGCAATAAAAAGCACGGCATCAAGGCTGCCAGCATCAGAGGTATAAGGGAAGCCATCGGACATCTCGGCGCCGGGCATCCACTGGGATTCTTCCCCTCGGGAGCTGTCTCCGACTTCAGCCTGAGAGACATGAAAGTAAGGGACCGCCCGTGGCAGGAAAGCATCCTCCACCTGATTCACTCAGTGAAGGTGCCGGTGCTGCCAATAAGGTTTTTTGACATGAATTCTGCTTTTTTTTACTTCCTCGGACTGATCAACTGGAGAGTACGACTGCTGAGACTGCCGTCAGAAGTATTTAACAAAAGGGGAAGTCAACAGAGAATCGGCATCGGTGAAATAATCAGCGTCGATGAACAGTCACGCTTCACTGACGCTTCTTCGCTGGGTGAGTACCTCAGAAAAAAAGTCTATGAAATGCCTATGCCGGAAAAGTTCGTTCATGGTAATTTAATTTAACTTAGAAGTCAAATCACTGTCATGACGACCAGGAATAACCTTAAATCACTTTTCAACGGAGAGGTTCTCAGGAATGTCTTCAGTGACAGGCCAAGAACCAATCTCCTCAAGAGGCAGGAAGAGATGGCCATCTCCTGGCTGGTACAACGGATCCCGGCCTTCATCACATCAAACATGCTGACCGGTATCGGGTTTTTCGGAAACATGATCGTATGTGGCAGCTTCATCCTTGCCTCGTTCTTCAACAGGAATTTCCTCCTGCTGGGATTACTTGGCTTTGCAGTAAGCTGGTTCGGAGATTCCCTCGACGGAAGGCTTGCATATTACAGGAATAAACCGAGAAAAAAATACGGGTTTACACTTGACATAACAATTGACTGGATAAGCATCATACTGATAGGTTTAGGTTACATCGTTTATGCTGAAGGCACCTGGAAACTGCTGGGATATGGCTTTGTTGTGCTCTACGGATGGGAAATTATAATTGCACTCATCAGATTCAGTATCACTGGCAGGTATTCAATCGACTCGGGGAAAGTGGGGCCCACAGAGGTCAGAATAATCATCGGGCTGATAATGATCGCAGAGGTTCTTTTTCCGGGATCACTAAACTACTCCGCTTTTGTTGTGGTAATTGCACTCTTTTTTGTCAATATCCTTGATACCAGGCAATTGCTCCGGGTGGCTGATAATATTGACAAAAAAGAAGCCAAAGAAAAAACTTAAACTATCTTTATCACAACCCAACCTGACTGAAATGGGAGAAATTACCGTTAAAGAGGTAATCACGCGCAAGGATCTCCGTGATTTCATCTATCTGCCTGAAAAGGTTCACAGGAACGAACCTGACTGGCTTCCACCAATTTATATGGATGAGTGGGAGCTTTATGACAAAAAGAAGAACAAGTCTTTCGGGTATGCTGACGCCCTCCTCCTGACGGCCTACAGGGACAACAAGCCTGTAGGCAGGATTATGGGAATCATCAACCGGAGGTATAATGAGATCAACCACGAGAACCACGGACGGTTCTGCTTTATGGAGTGCTATAATGACGCTGATGTCTTTCATGCCCTGATCAGCCGCATCGAACAGTGGGCAAAGGAAAACGGCATGTCAAAGCTTGTCGGGCCACTTGGTTTTTCCGACAAGGACCCGCAGGGATTCCAGATTGAAGGATTCCAGTATCCGTTGTTCATTACAGCTGCCAATAATTCTCCATACATGTTTGAGCTGATAGAGAATGAGGGATATACGAAAAAAATCGACCTGGTAAACTATCTTGGAGAAATACCCAGGGAGTTCCCGGTTGTCTATGAACGGGTCCTTGACAGGATTACCAAAAGCAGGGATTTCGAAATCATTGAATTCACTGCCAAGAAACAACTGAAACCCTTTATCATTCCCATCCTTGAGGTGATGAATGACACTTTCGCGGAGATTTACGGGTTTGTTCCGCTGAATGACAAGGAGAAAAAAGACTTCGCGGCACGTTATCTTCCCATACTTGATCCGAAGTTCATTAAGGCCGTGAAGAAGGATGGAGAAGTGATAGGATTTGCCATAGGGATGCCCGACCTGAGCGCCGGCATTAAAGCCTGCAGGGGAAGACTTCTCCCGTTCGGGATCTTCAGAATCCTCAGAGAATCAAAACGTTCAAGAAAGCTGATGATGATGCTCGGCGGAGTCAAAAAGGAGTTCAGGGGAAAGGGCATTGACGTGCTGATGGGCGTGAAGATACTCCGTGATGCCATCAACAGCAGAATGGAGACCATAGACAGCCACCTCGTCCTCGAAGACAATATGAGAATGAGAGGTGAATACGAACGGATTGGCTGCAAGGTGGTCAAGAAATTCAGGATTTTTCAGAAAGAGCTGGAGTAGAAAATCATTCTCTCCATCTTCTTAGAGATGATCCCGCATTATGGGCATTACACCGGGAGAAGCGGTAACCTTCAGTTAGTGCAGGAAGGTCACATCCCCCACCATGTCGAAATATTCACCGTCGGCATACCTTCCTGATGCCTTCCAGACATATACACCCTGGGGAGCAAGGTTAC
>CAZYIJ010000141.1:0-4963 GCA_964647425.1 uncultured Anaerolineaceae bacterium | reverse complement strand
CTGATGATCCTGTAGAAATGCAGGAAATCCTGGGCGATTTCGATAAATATATCGCCGCGGCTGAGGTGGTTAAAGAAAAATCCGAAGGCAATACCTATATGGTCGCCTCCAATGGCGATTTCCAGAACCTGTTCTTCGCTAATCGCGAGCAACCCTGGGTGGTTGATGACAAACTGACTGTCGATCCGATGGTCGAAAAGATGGTGGAAACCGTCAAGATCTTCCGCGACAATGGTTATGAAGGCCGCGCGACTCAATGGCAAGAAGGTTGGTTCGCTGGCATGAATGACACTCTGGCAGATGCCGAAGGTAACCCGAAGAAAGTCTTCAGCTATTTCCTCCCGACCTGGGGTCTTCCCTATGTTTTGGAACCCAACTCAACCTCCGCCGATGGCGCCAGCACCACCAAGGGTGACTGGGCTGTAATCGAAGGACCTCTGCCTTATCAATGGGGCGGCACCTGGTTGGGCGTCATGGACGAAACCGACAAGATGGATCTGGCAAAAGAATTCATCCGCTTCTGCACGCTCGACGAAGAAAACCTGACCAACTGGGCTACTGGCGTTTACACCAATGAATACCTGAAAGCTATCGATCCAAATGTACCTGATGACCAATATCAGGCAGCTGGTGACTTTGTTGGCAGCCAGGTTGTGGTTGAAAAAATCACAGCATCTTTTGACGATTCAGCCATGAGCGAATTCCTTGGCGGTCAGAACTCGTATGGTGGCTTTGCTGCTGCCGCACCAAGCGTCAACGCACGCCTGATGCAGGGTTCAGATGATGCTATTCAACGCGCTCTCAACGATCCTTTGAACTCATACCTCGAAGGTACAATCACCCTGGATGAAATGTGGGCACTCTGGAAAGACGCTGTCCGCAATGAATTCCCGGAATTGATCATTGAGTAGTTAGAATATTTGTTAAAATAAGTGATGAGTCAGTACAATTACTGTGCTGACTCATCAACTCATGAGACAACTAATAAGGGAGCACGTATGTTTAAAAAACTAAAATATGATCATTATGGTTACCTTTTTGTTGCCCCGTTCATCATCGGTTTTTTAATTTTTGGTTTGTATCCGGTATTAAACACCGTCTTTTTAAGTTTTACAAACCGAACACTCATGGCGCGAACCTATGAAATTACCTGGTTTAAAAATTTTCAACTATTGTTCGCCGATAAAACCTTTTTAACAGCCGTAACGAACACCTGGGAATTGTGGTTGATGAACTTCATTCCCCAAATGGGCATCGCTTTTGTGCTATCGATCTTTTTTACCAACCTGCGCTTGAAAATAAAAGGTGTTGGTATTTGGCGCATGATTTTCTATATGCCAAACCTGATGATGGCATCAGCTATCGCTGCTCTTTTCTTTTCTTTGTTCTCATATTACGGTCCGGTCAACCAATTTATTGTGCGCTCTGGAATCGTTGCTGAAGCAATCGATTTTATTCGTAAACCAGAGTGGATGCGCGGCTTGGTTGTCTTTATCCAATGGTGGATGTGGTTTGGTCAAACAACGATTCTTTTAATGGCCGCGATGACCGCGATCCCTGTTTCATTATACGAAGCTGCCCTGGTTGATGGGGCTGGTTCTCTGCAAATGTTCTGGCACATCACGTTGCCTCTTATCAAGCCGGTTATGATCTATATTTTAGTTACGTCGTTGGTAGGAGGGATGCAGATGTTTGACATTCCTTACCTATTAACAGATGGTAGAGGTAGCCCAGCTAACTCGATCCTTACTAATACCATCAACATGTATATGAAATTTCACAGCAGCAAGGGTCACATTGGTGCCGCCTCGGCCGTTGGTCTGGTGGTCTTCCTTATGACCAGTATCGTAGCACTGCTGATATTCTTCTTGTTACGCGAAAAGCATGAAGAGCCTGTCAAGAACGGGAAATAGGGAGTTGAAAAAATGAAACTAAGCAATCATACTCTTACTAATATCCAACGTTTCTTTGTTTATCTCTTCCTGTTGATCCTTGTAGTGATCACCCTGATCCCAGTTTGGCTGTTGATCGTTAATGCAACACGTTCAACACTTGAAATCCAACAAGGCATCAGTATATTTCCCAGTAAGTACCTGATGACTAACTACAAAATTTTGTTGAGCAAAGGTCTAGATCTTCCCCTGGGTTTCATGAACAGTTTGACCATTGCGGCCTTGACTACGATTATCACCGTATACTTCTCAATGCTAACCGCCTATGGACTGGTTGTTTATAACTTCAAAGGAAGAAAAACTCTTTACAACTTGATGCTCGTATTAGTTATGATCCCAATGCAGCTTTCGATCATTGGCTTTTATCAATGGATGTCGAAATTGGGTTTGACAGATTCCTATGCCTCGCTTATTTTGCCTGGAATCGCTTCAGCCGGGTCGGTTTTCTTTGCCAAACAATACCTTGAATCGATCATGATCCAGGATCTGATTGATGCGGGGCGCATAGATGGTGCCAGCGAACTCAGCATCTTCCATAAAATTATGCTGCCAATTGCCGTGCCAGGCATGTTTACCTTGGGCATCTTCGCCTTTGTGGCATCGTGGAACAACTTCTTTAATGCCTTCATCTTGATCACAACTCGGGACAAATACACCCTGCCAATGCTGATTCAGACGCTTAGAGGGGATGTATATCGCCATGAATACGGAGCGATTTACCTGGGCTTGGCTGCGTCAATTGTTCCGATCATCATCATTTACTTCTTATTCTCACGGTACATTGTGAACGGTATTTCGATGGGTGCTGTAAAGGAATGAGGTCAGGCAGACAAAGCATTGACGTACTTTTGTCCACAAAACCCGGGCTTGATCAAGCCTGGGTTTTGCACAAACATCGAGATTATTTCATGAGTGGATACAACTGGTAGGCGGAGGGCTTTCTATGCGTTTTGGTTTTTTTGATGACGAATCCAGAGAGTATGTCATTACTCGTCCTGATACCCCTTTGCCCTGGATCAATTATTTGGGCACAGATTCTTTTTTTGGGTTGATTTCAAATACAGGAGGAGGGTACTCTTTTTACAAAGATGCCCGCCTGAGACGTTTGACGCGCTATCGCTACAACAACAGCCCCCTGGACATGGGGGGACGATATATCTATCTAAGGGACGCGGATAGCGGAGAATACTGGTCTCCCAGCTGGATGCCAACGCGAAAAGAGTTGGATAGCTACGAGTGCCGGCATGGTCTGGGCTACACCAGCATTAAATCGAAGAAAAATGGTGTTGGTTTCTCTGGTCACTCCTTTGTGCCACTCAATTCCTCGCTTGAAGTTTGGGACGCCACCATCACCAATGATCGGCTTGAAGAGGCTAATCTGGACCTGTTCTCCGCGATTGAATTTGCGCTTTGGGATGCGTGGGATGACTCGACAAATTTTCAACGTAACTTTAACACCGGGGAAGTAGAAGTACCAAAACTTGAAGATGGGTCCAGCGATGAGGAGCGTTCTACGATTTACCACAAGACAGAATATCGGGAGCGGCGTAATCATTTTGCCTATTTCGCTTGTTCAGAGCCGCTGGTTGGTTTTGACACCCGGCGTGAGGCATTTCTTGGACCGTATCGGGGTTGGGATCAGCCTTTGGTGGTCCAAGAGGGGCAATCAACCAATTCCGTGGCACATGGTTGGCAGCCTATTGGCTCACACCATCTCAAGCTTAGTCTGAAACCCGGAGAAGCCAAACGAGTAATTTTCCTGCTTGGGTATCATGAAAACCCAACCGATGAAAAATTTGAGCCGGCTAACTCGAACACGATCAATAAAGCAACTGTTTTACCGATCATTCGTGAATTTCTTGCGCCTGCCCGTATTGATCAGGCTCTTCAAGAACTTAAAACGTACTGGCAAGAGCTGCTCAATAAATTTATGGTAAACACCCCTGATGGTGATACCAACCGCATGGTCAATATCTGGAATGCTTACCAGTGCATGATCACCTTTAATATGAGCCGCTCTGCTTCTTATTTTGAGAGCGGGATTGGGCGTGGAATGGGCTTTCGCGACTCAACCCAGGATTTGTTGGGTTTTGTGCACATCGTACCTGAACGTGCTCGGGAAAGACTGCTTGACCTGGCTGCCACCCAACTTTTGGATGGCGGCGCTTTTCATCAATATCAGCCTTTGACCAAACGCGGTAATAATGACGTGGGCTCAGGCTTTAACGATGACCCACATTGGCTGGTCTTGGCTACAGCTGCATATGTAAAAGAGACTGGCGATCTAAGCATCCTTGATGAACTGGCACCTTACGAAAACAAGGAAGGCACCGAAATGCCGCTCTATGAGCATTTGCAGCGTGCTATTCAGTACACGCTAGATCGGCTGGGACCGCACCAACTGCCTTTGATCGGTCGGGCAGATTGGAACGACTGCCTTAATCTGAATTGTTTTTCAGACACACCGGGACAATCTTTTCAAACCACCACCAATCGGGATGGAAGTACTGCTGAAAGCGTCATGATCGCTGGTTTGTTCATCTTGTCCTGCCAGGAAATGGCTCAGCTGGCTCCCCTTTACACTTCAAGCTCTATTAATAAGTCTTTTGAAGTGAAAGATAGTGCCTTTTTCAACGAAAAGGCAGACTTGATGGAGAAAGCAGTCTGGGAAGCAGGTTGGGATGGGGAATGGTTCAGACGCGCCTATGATGCCTTTGGAGAACCGCTTGGTTCGCATCTTAATGAGGAAGGCAAGATCTTTATCGAACCGCAGGGCTTGTGCGTGATGGCTGGCTTGGGGGTCGCTGATGGCAAAGCTCGCCAGGCACTTGATGCAGTAAGGGAAAGGCTGGCAACTCCTCATGGGATTGTCTTATTACATCCTGCCTTCAGTTATTACCAGTTGCGATTGGGCGAAATCTCGTCGTATCCACGAGGATACAAAGAGAATGGCAGTGTTTTTTGCCATTCCAATCCATGGATCATGATCGCCGAAACTGCCATTGGCAGGG
>CAZYIJ010000140.1:0-4978 GCA_964647425.1 uncultured Anaerolineaceae bacterium | reverse complement strand
GGCTCGTCCTGGACCAGTGATTCATTAGAAAGATCCATTTCCGTATCAGGCGCGAGCCGTGTGCGGCGGACATCCCCATATTTATCAGCAACTTCGTTGAGATCTGTTCTGATGATTTCAAGGATTTTGTGAGGATTGGCTAAGATATCATCTAATTCCTTGATGAGCTCCATCAACTGTTTGTGTTCATCTTCAATTTTTTGACGTTCCAGAGCCGCGAGTCGGCGCAGTTGCATGTCCAAAATTGCCTGGGCTTGAACATCGGTCAGCTCAAAACGTTCAATTAGACGGGTCTTGGCAACTTCCGCGTCTGCAGATTCACGGATAGTTTTAATGACAGCGTCCAAATTGGCGATTGCGATCAGCAAACCATCCAGAACATGAGCGCGTCTTTTTGCTTTGTCCAGTTCAAACAGTGTCCGGCGGGTGATGACAACCTGGCGGTGTTCCAGGTAGAGCTGCAAAGCCCGTTTCAGGGTCAGCATGCGCGGTTCCTGGTTGACCAATGCCAACAACTGGACCGCAAATGTAGACTGCAATGGAGTGTATTTATAAAGCTGGTTCAGAACCTTCTTGGGCTGTGTCCCGCGTTTCAATTCGATCATGATGCGCATGCCATCACGATCCGATTCATCGCGCATGTCCGAGATAGAATCGATTTTACCTTCACGATGTAGTTCTGCAATGCGCTCGATCAGACTGGTTTTGTTGAGCTGATAGGGGATTTCGTTAATGATGATGGCATAGCGACCTTCACGAATTTCCTCGATGGTGGCTTTACCGCGCATCATCAGGTGCCCTCGACCGGTGCTGTATGCCTGGCGGATGCCCTCGCGACCAACAATGGTGCCGCCAGTGGGAAAGTCCGGTCCGGGTATGAGCTCCATCAACTCTTCGACGCTTACTTCATCGATATCGTCATAGCGATCGATCAACATGTTCAAGGCATTTACCAATTCGCGCAGGTTGTGTGGAGGGATATTGGTTGCCATACCAACCGCAATACCGTTCGAGCCATTCATCAGCAGGGTTGGAACACGGGCGGGCAGGACCTCAGGTTCTTTCAAAGAGCCATCAAAATTGTCGATGAAATCAACAGTGTCTTTATCCAGATCAGCTACGAGTTCGTCAGAAATCTTTGCCAGGCGAGCTTCGGTATAACGCATCGCTGCTGGAGAATCTCCATCGACAGAACCAAAGTTACCCTGACCCTGAATCAACATGTAGCGCATCGAAAAATCTTGCGCCATGCGCGCCATCGAGTCGTAAACAGCAGAATCGCCATGAGGGTGATATTTACCCAAAACCTCACCGACGATACGGGCAGATTTCTTATAGGGAGTGTTCGCGCGGATACCCATGTCATTCATCGCATAAAGGATACGGCGGTGGACGGGTTTAAGTCCGTCGCGCACATCCGGCAGAGCACGAGCAACGATCACGCTCATGGCATAATCGAGGTATGCTGTTCGCATTTGGTTGTCAATGCCGACCGTTTTTAGACCTGGTTCGGGCATTGCTATTTGGGGCGTTTCAGTGTTTTCAGGGGTTTCGTTTTGTTCAGACATAGTTTCTTTCAGCCAAAAAAACGGCGATTTTTCAATTTTTTACAACCCTATCATTATAACAGAAAAAGAGTCTTTTTACAAAAAATCGTGTCTGAGGCAAAAAAAGCGGGGAAAATTAAGATTTATTGTTAACAATTCGTTTTGGTTGCAAAAAAAGCAATTTCCAACTCAAACCAATATCGTTGCCAACCTAAATAAAAAAAACGCCCGGCTCTTAAAGCCGGGCGTTTAAAATCGAAGCGGCAAAATCAATAACAACCTGGCAGGCGATTGAATGAAAGGAAGCACCACCAGGATGCTGGCATAAAGGTCAAAACCAACCCTATGATGATCAGGATGAACAGCAAGATCACCAGAAAATTCAGGTACCAGGGTTTCTTGTTGTTTCTTGTAGGGGTAGGCTCTGGTGCCAGAGGACGTTGCGGGGTGGGTGCTGCAACATTTTGGTAAACTGGCTCCTGCTTGGGCTGAATGGGTTCGGGCTGAGGTGCAGGAGCACCATATGTAGGTGTATAGGCTGCAGCCTGTTGGGCATTTTCCCACTCGAAGCTCATCACAGTGTTTTCAGCCAGGGTCACAAGATCGCCATGGGAGAGACGTTTGGGAGCGCTCAGGCGAACGCCATTGAGGAAGGTTCCATTGGTAGAGCCAAGGTCTTCAATATACACACCGTCGGGTTTGACAATAAAACGTGCGTGCCGGCGCGAGATCTCAGCATCGGGCACAGGGATGTCATTGCCCAGGTCACGACCCATGCTCACCTCAGGCTTGTCCAGGTAATAACTTGAGCCTGGAATTGGACCAGAACGCATTACGATTTGGGGTTTTGTTTCAGCCATGGTAACTCCTGGTATCTAATCACTTGTTGTTTCAGTAAGTGTACTGATTTTTTCTCGTTATGTCAATTTTACCGCAGGCTTGTGAATTGACAAATGTGGATATAGCACCCCTTCAAGCCCTATGGAAACATATTAAACGAAATCCATGTAGGGCGAGATTGGAAGAACCGTAAACCTGGGATTGAGGTGACCTTTGTGTGCTTCCAATCCGCCAGGATAAGGTCGAAAACGGCGGATTGGGGGCATTGGGGTATTCGTTTGTCACGATACCTGTGGTGCCCCCAATCACGCCCTACCAGAAGCCACCCAGCACGATTGAAGTTCTTAATGTAAACTTATTCGGTTATGAAAAACTCTTTCTTTCTTGCCATAGGTTTTATGTCACTCGGTTTAGGCATGTTGGGCATGTTCCTGCCTGTTCTTCCGACCACTCCCTTCTTACTTCTAGCGAGCACCCTGTTTCTGCGCGGCTCTGATAAATGGTCAAACTGGCTTTACAACCACAAAATCTTTGGCACACCGGTACGGAATTACGTGGAGCATAAATCGATCGACAAGCGCAGTAAAATCGCTGCAATGGCGTTGCTTTGGACTACCATTCTGTTCACTGCATGGATTGTCGATAATATTTGGTTGAAAATTATTCTAATAACAATCGCCACAGCCGTCAGCTACCACGTCCTCAGCCTAAAAACCACGCTTTCTGAAGATTAACTTCAACCCTTTCACGAGCTATACTTTCTCATTTGGAATGTGACCATCACCAATCGGAACAATGTGGAAGTCCACCTGGTTGTGGACCTATCACTACGCAGATAAAGGGGTGAATCTTCGCTGATAGATCCCACAGCTTGCGCTTTTTCCGTTGACGTTTAGAAATAATCCTGCTATTATCAATTTAATTATGACCCCCATAATAAAAACGAATTGGCTGAAGCGTTTTTTGCTCAGACTCAAACACGAATCGCGTTGGTTGACACCTGGTACCGGGTACAAACGCTGGTTAGGGCTGACTGTCATCGGTGCGATGCTCCTTGGTTTGGGCATGGCTGTGGTAATCCTGGATTATTATCGGTCAACCACAAGCGAGTTACTCACTCCGATCCTGGCAGTTCTCTCTTTGCGTTTTTTGGACCGCCCGATTCGTTTTTTGCTCTTTGGCGGGCTGGGCTTTATCATGATTATGGTTGGGATCTGGGGTGCCAACCGTTCTTTGCTAAAGCCATTTGAAGTTGGTGGAAAGCCAGTATGGGATACACTGCAAAACTACCGTCAGCGAGAGAAAGGCATTAAAGTCGTTGTGATCGGTGGAGGGCATGGGTTGGCAGCCCTGCTTCGGGGTATTAAAGCCTTTACCCATAATATTACTGCGATCGTGACTGTGGCTGATAATGGTGGTTCCTCCGGCGAGCTGCGCCGGGATATGGGAGTGTTGCCTCCCGGAGACATCCGCAACTGCCTGTCCGCCTTAAGCAGTGATGAGGCGCTACTTTCCCAGGTTTTTCAATACCGTTTTCATTCAGGTGCCGGTTTGGAAGGGCACTCACTCGGTAACCTGCTGATTACCGCCATGAGCGAGATCACTGGTAGCTTTGAAGAAGCAGTGGCAGAATCCGGGCGCGTGCTTGCGATTTATGGACAAGTGCTGCCATCCACTATCACCAACGTCAACCTCGTGGGAGAATTACAGGAAAACCCAGAGTCTGACACGATTATTGTGCATGGCGAATCAGAAATCACTGAGACTGATGGCCGGGTGAATCGGGTTTGGTTGGAACCGGAGGGCGTTTTAGCCTATCCGCCCACGATTCAGGCGATATTGAATGCAGATTTGATTTTAATCGGACCAGGCAGCTTGTACACCAGCATTCTTCCGAATCTGTTAGTCAAAGACCTGACAGAAGCAATCCAGGCAAGCAAGGCTGAAACGTATTACATCTGCAATGTCGCTACGCAACGTGGTGAAACCGATGGTTTTAATGCTTCAGACCACGTTGCTGTGCTTGAACAACATATTCAAAAGCGAATTTTCAACCTTGTGCTTTGCAATCGAAATTTCAAAGGGGAGTTAGGGCATGATACGGACTGGGTGGTGGCAGACCAGGAATTGCACGAGAAGTATCGGGTTTATGAAGGCGACCTGGTAGACGATCTTTACCCGTGGCGACACAGCTCTAAAAAGCTTGCGAAATCGATCATGAACCTTTACGAAGAGCGAACTGGTCCAATAAATTAACCAATTGTTTACACAATCGTAGGAAATAGCTCGAAATTTAGACTATAATATTTCATTGAATTGAAACAAATTCGAATTCTATGCACCTGCACAGGTGAGAATAACTTTTCTAAAATAATTTGGAGAAAGCAATGAAAACTCAAGTAGGTATTAACGGTTTTGGTCGTATCGGACGCCTTGTTTTAAAGGCGATTTTGGAACGTGCAGATGACACGTTGGAAGTGGTTGCAGTAAACGACCTTTTCGACGTCAAACAGAACGCTCATTTGTTCAAGTATGACTCCACTTACGGCATTTTCCCTGGGGAAGTATCTGTAAATGAAGCTAACAACCTG
>CAZYIJ010000139.1:0-5022 GCA_964647425.1 uncultured Anaerolineaceae bacterium | reverse complement strand
AACTTTTCAACCCTGAATACTCTTGACAATCAACATAGTTACTGCGAGCGCCTTTAGGCGCGTGGCAATCCGCCTTTATTTATTTTATATCAACCTCATCCCCACTGGCATCTCCGGCAAAGCCTACGAGAAGAGTAGTTACATACCCGTGAGATTTTTCAATTAACCAAAAATCACCCTTGCTGGCATCTCCGACAAAGCCTACGAGGAGAGTAGTTACAGGCCTGTGAGACTTTTTTATTTAACAATGAGCCGCTCAATTAGAGGCTTTTTCCTTTAAGTTTTTCGTCATTGCGAGCGCCGTCAGGCGCGTGGCAATCCGCCTTTATCTTGTCATCCTGGATAGCATGATCACATGATTTCCAAACAAGATTCCTCACTTCGCTCAGATCGACAATAACTCTCTGCACAGGTCGTTGCGCGCGACATAAGGCGCGCGTCAATCCGCCTATAATTTATTCCTTAAATTTTTCGTGATTGCGATCGCTGTCAAGCACGTTGGAATCTGCTTTTATTATTTATATCAACCTCACCCAGGCTGGCATCTCGTCAAAACAATTCTTATTATAGGGAGAACGGAGAAATGCCTAGATACACCAAAGAGGTTTTTTGTTTCTGAGTTACTAAGCTGAAGGCCACAAATTATGTTATATTAGATGAAATTTTGATCTACTTTTAATGCCGATTCCGGGAGAGTCAATGTGAGGGATTTAATAAGTGTGTCGGAGCGTTGTCCAAATTGTCTAATTCCTTTATCTACTCCTGGTGTTTTCATAACTGAAACAGGTATCTGTAATCTCTGCCGCGATTATCATGCGGTTGAGATTAAGGGCGAGAATACACTTCGAAACGATCTGTTCTACAAAAATTCTAAACCATCTCAGTACGACTGCTTGGTACCTATCAGTGGTGGGCTTGATAGTGTTTACACTGCTTTTTACCTGGTGCGTAAAATGGGCTTGAACTGTCTCGGTGTTCATTACGATAACGGCATGAGCAGTGCAATCAAAGACAAAATGCTGGCCTGGATTGAAAAAGAGTTGGGCATGCAAATTGTTGTTTACAGTTGGCAAAAAGAGAATAGCCGCAAATTAGTACGGGACAGTGTGCGTACACTTGTGGATGTGGGTCCGCAGGCGATACAGGCAAGCTTGTGCCGACATTGTGGCTACGGTATTCGCGCAGCGGTCTATAGTGAAATGGTTCGCAATAACTTGCACAGTGTCTGGGGCAAACATACAATCGACCACATCCCCTTTCGTTATTGTGTTGCAGTTCCTCTTAAAAAACAGATATTACAGCGTCACGGCTTGGATGGATTACGAGCACTCTATGGGCGCTATCAGCAATCAAAAGACCTTCCTTCTCCTGGAAGCAAACCCTTTGAGCTGCTTGTGACGCCAATGGGATATCCATCTATGCCTGAGAGTCACAGCCACTTAAAAAACCTGACTTTTTTTGAGTATATCCCTTGGAATAAGGCGCGCATGCTTAACGAGCTTGAACAAGACGGCGTACATATTCAAGCACTTTCCGGCTTCCACTCAGACTGCAATTTGGCGCCAATTGTTGATCGAGTTTTGCAATCTGCCTGGACTGTGGGAAAAAAAGAAATTTATCTTTGCAATATGCTGCGCGACGGGCAATTAACGAAGGATGAAGCATGGCAGCAAATCCAAAGATTGCACAGCATAGATCTGGATACGTCCTTTTTGTCTGAAATCGGTTTGACTGAAGGCGAAATCCACGCGCTACTTCGTGAATCGTAATTAACATAGATTTTTTTATGACAGCAAGTGATGACTAAGGGGTAAATACTTCTTAGACTGGATATAAATTTAAATATACAATTGGCACATTATCAAGGATATTTAGAAGCCCCCTATCCCACTCCCAGCACTTAAAGAGGCTGGAGGGTGTAAAAAAGTAACACGACCTGATGTCAAGATGTCATTGTGATTGGACTTTCACTCTGACAAAGGAATTTTATGATCGTCGGAGTCTGCAACTTAAGCAGACTCCAACTTATAAACTACAGGCACTACTTCAGATTTGGTGACTATCTAAACGGTCAACTAAGGTGTCATATTTTTATGCCGACGAGCAGAGAATGCCATTGGTGTGATGGACATACTACCTCTTGTTTTTTTCTTAGGGTGACTTATTGAGAATATTTAAATTTCAATAAAGCTATCGCCTGGTTTCGATATCCATGCCGGGGATTTTGGTTTTACGCTCGAGGAATTTGAGCAGTGCGTCCAGCACGAAGACCATCACCAAATAAACGATTGCCACTGCCAGGTAGACCCCCACAAAGTCAAAGGTGGTGGTGGCGGCGCGCTTGCCTTCCGCCATCAGGTCCTGCACTGCAATTAAAAAGACAACGGCGGTGGTCTTCAGCAGCGAAATCGGTTCGTTGGACCAGCTCGGCAACGCCAGCCGCAGTGCCTGGGGCAGAATCACATAGCCAATAGTCTGCCACTTGGAGAGCCCGATCGACCGCCCGGCTTGCATTTGGGCCGAGCCGATGGCATTGATCGAGCCGCGCAGGTATTCCGCCTGGTAGGCGGCGCTGTTGAGTCCCAATGCCAGGTAGGCGGCTAAATTCTGCGAAAAAGCGACCCCGATCTCGGGCAAGCCATAGTAGATGATAAAAAGCTGTACCAGCAGCGGAGTGCCGCGGAAGATCGCGATGTAGGCACCTGCCACCTGCTGCAGCCACTTAGGACCATAACAACGCGCCAGAGCCAGCAGCAAACCCAACACGAAACCAATCGCCAGCCCGACCGCCGTCAGCTCCAGCGTTACCCCCGCGCCGCGCACGAAGTTTTGACCAAAGCGTTGGAAGTAGCTCAGCCAGGTCAGCATCAATCCGCTTCCGTTTCTTTCTTCCCGTATAGTTCTGTGATCTTCCAGAGGAATTCGCGGGTGCGCGGGAATTTGGGATGGTTAAACATTTCATCCGGTGAGCCTTCTTCCACGATGTAGCCCTTTTCCATGAAAACGATCCGGTCCGCGACTTCGCGCGCAAAACCCATTTCGTGCGTGACCACCAGCATGGTCATGCCTTCCAGCGCGAGCTGACGCATCACTTCCAACACCTCCCCGATCAGCTCCGGGTCCAATGCGGAGGTAGGCTCGTCGAACAGCATAATACGAGGATCCATCGCCAATGCCCTGGCAATGCCCACGCGCTGCTGCTGCCCGCCTGAGAGTTGTCCCGGATAATGATCGGCACGGTCAGCAAGGCCTACTCGGGTCAACTCATGCAATGCCTTTTTTGTAGCAGCCTCATCGGACATTTTTTTGACCTTCGTCAAACCCAATTTGACGTTGCCGAGGGCAGTAAGGTGATTGAAGAGCAGAAAATTCTGGAAAACCATGCCAATATGCTGCCGTACCTGGTCTTCATCAGTGCCTTTGGCGGTAATTTCGAGATCGTCTAACCAAATTTGACCTTCGTTTGGACGGGTAAGCAGGTTGACGCAGCGCAAAAGCGTGCTTTTGCCGGTGCCGCTGGGACCAATGATCACGATCGTATCGCCTTCATTGACAGTCAGGTCAAGGTTCTGGAAGATAACATTATTGCCGTAGGTTTTGGTCAGGTTTTTGATGGTGAGAATAGGTTTGGGCATGGCAAAACCTCCGGGCTTAAGGGTTGGACGGGATGGTAAGTTTCTTTTCAAGCAAAGTCAACAGGCGGGTGGTGGCAAACACCAATAAAAAGTAGATGACCGCCGCGTTCAGGTAAGCCAATAGGTATTTTTGCGAGCTGGCACCGATGAGTTGCGCCCGCCGTAAAATTTCCGGGACTCCCAATGCATAAACCAGGGAAGAGTCTTTGATCACGATGGCAGCCTCGTTGGACCACGGTGGAATAGCCAGTCTGACCGCCTGTGGCAGCACCACAGTGCGGATGGCTTGCATCCGGCTGAGACCGACAGCCCGGGCTGCCATCAGTTGGTCGCCGCTGACAGAGAGCAGTGCGCCGCGCACGATTTCCATCTGGTAAGCGCTGCTCACCACCCCCAGGGAGAGCGACCCAGCCCAGAAAGCGGAAAGGTTGATGCCTTTTGATACCGCGAAAAAGAGAATAAACAGCAAGACTACTGGCGGGATGCCGCGAAAGATGGTGCTGTAAAGATTCATTATCCTGGCGGTTATTTTCCCGCCATAAACATAGAGCAGCGCTAAGATCGTTCCAATCAACAACCCTGAAGGCAATGCAATCAGAGTTACGCCGACGGTATAGACTGTCCCGGAGGCAATGTAGGAAAGGAACTGACCAAAATCCAAAGGCTACTCCATTTCATTCAGGGGCTGCTTTTGTTGCAGCCCCTGCGACAGTAAGATTTGAGAAACGAGTCGTTATTATTCGCTAAAATACTTTACAGCCAGGTCGTCGATGAAACCTTCAGCCTGAAGTTCCTGGATAATGCGATCAACTTCAGCTTTCAATTCCACGTCGCCATCTGGCAAAACGATATTGATCGGACCAGTGGAGAGTACCCCACGGTAAACAATCTGCAAATCTGGATTTTGGGCAACCAAAGCCTGCACTGGCACGTAATCGCCCATCAACACTTCGATACGACCATTAGCAAGGTCCAGGGCTGCCTGGTCTACGCGCTCATAGCGGGAGAGGTTTGCTTCGGGTAATAAGCCTGGGGTGACCAGGTTGTCTGTCAGCCAACCGTCCTGCACAGTGCCAGACTGAACGCCGACTTTGTAATTGGCAACATCTTCCGGTGCGGAAACAGTTCCGGTGAAAGCGCTGGTAACCACAAAGGCGTCTTCAGTGGTGTAGTAAGCTTCAGAGAAGTCAACCGTCTTGTCGCGTTCCTCATCGTAGTTGAAGCAGGAGATGGACATATCCAACTTGCCACCGGCTACGGCAGCCACAAGGCTGTCGAAAGGCATATCCACCCACTCGAGCTCAACGCCCATACGTTTGGCGATTTCTTCCATCAGTTCGATGTCGAACCCGGTCTTGTTGCCGGCGTCATCGAGATACTCATAAGT
>CAZYIJ010000138.1:0-5033 GCA_964647425.1 uncultured Anaerolineaceae bacterium | reverse complement strand
TCTTGACAATCAACATAGTTACTGCGAAGGAGCGCAGCGACTGCGGCAATCTGCCGTTCTCCCTTGTCTCAAATGAGAAACCGAATGTCACTCAATTCCGCTTTAATTCCCTCATCGTATCTCTTCGGTTGACACCCATTTGCCGACCATATTGCTTCATCTGGTATTCTTCGTAATCAGACCAATTACCAAGAAACAATTTGGGCTTATCTTCCCCGCCCAACGCCAGGATATGCGTCGCAATGCGGTCAAGGAACCAACGGTCATGGCTCACTACAACAGCACAACCGGCAAACTCTTCCAGTGCCTGTTCCAACGCTCGCAGCGTGTTTACATCCAGGTCATTGGTGGGTTCATCCAGCAATAAGACGTTCGCGCCAACCGTCAGCGTCTTTGCCAGGAAAACACGGTTGCGTTCCCCACCTGAGAGCGTTTTGATTGCTTTTTGCTGGTCCGATCCGGCAAAGTTGAATGATGAGCAGTAAGCTCGCCCATTGACAATCATATCACCAAGCTGCAGGTTGTCTGCCCCACCTGTGATTTCCTCGAAAACAGTGGCTTCCGGTTCGAGGGTGCGGAGTTGGTCAGCATAGCCTAATTTGACAGTTTCTCCCAAAGCGACTGTTCCCGTGTCTGGCTTGAGTAGACCAGCAATAATTTTGATCAGGGTCGACTTGCCTGAACCATTCGGTCCAATCACACCTACAATTGATCCTGGGGGCACAGACAGATCCAGGTTATCAAGCAAAATACGGTCATCGTACGCTTTACTGACACCATCAAGTTCAATAACAACATCCCCCAAACGCGGACCGGAAGGAATATAAATTTCAAGGTCCTTGCGTACTTTTTCATGCTCCTGCGTCAGCAACTTTTCATAGGCATTCACACGGGCTTGCCCCTTAGCTTGGCGAGCTTTCGGAGACATCCTGATCCAATCCAATTCGTGCTGCAAAGTGCGCTGCCGTTTGCTTTCGGTCTTTTCTTCTACGCGCAATCGTTCCTGTTTCTGTTCCAGCCAGGAGGAATAATTGCCTTTCCATGGGATTCCCTCACCGCGATCCAACTCTAAAATCCAACCAGCCACGTTATCCAGAAAATAACGATCATGCGTGACAGCGATCACTGTACCTTCATAATTTTGGAGGTGGTGCTCGAGCCAGGCCACCGATTCGGCATCCAGGTGGTTGGTAGGCTCGTCCAGCAGCAGGATGTCAGGTTCCTCGAGCAAGAGTTTGGTAAGAGCAACCCGGCGCTTTTCACCGCCGGAAAGCACTTTGATGGGAGTGTCAGCTGGAGGACACCTCAGAGCGTCCATAGCCAGCTTCAGGTGGCTGTCCAGATTCCAGGCGTCGTGATGATCAAGTTTTTCCTGCAACTTGCCTTGTTTCTCAATCAATGCTTCAAAATCAGCATCCGGGTCAGCAAAAGCTTCATTGATAGCATCATACTCAGCCAGGAGATCCACAATCGGTTGGACTGCTGTCTTAATCACCTCGATGACTGTTTTTTCTTCGTCTAAGACAGGCTCCTGCTCCATCAAACCAACTGTGTAGCCTTTGGAGCGCGCAATTTCACCAATATAATCCTGGTCTTTTCCTGCCATGATCCGAAGCAAGGTTGACTTACCAGAACCATTCAAGCCCAGCACGCCGATTTTTGCGCCGTAATAAAAGCCCAAAGAAATATCTTTGAGCACTTGCCTGTTGGGAGGATGGATTTTCCCCACCCTGACCATTGAATAAATTACTTGCGTATCTGAAGGCATAATTTCTCGTTTTTTCTTTGATTGTAACAAAGAAAAAGATTTTCTTATCATTTCAAACTTTATAAGGCGGAAACCAAAAAATGATCTTGTAAAACTTCAACAAAAAATATTAATTTAATACTTGTAATGTCTTAATATTTATGCTATTATTTATATAATTATAGACTCCTACGCAATTTGCATCCAACCAAAGTAATTCTGGAATTACCATTCACCGTCAGCTAAGAGGAGTAAATCCAGATAGCCTCCTTAAATCTTTTCAAAGTATAGAACCATAAAAGGAGAAAAATGAAACCCACATTGAGAAAGTTTCTAGCATTGGTGTTGTTAATCACCTTCCTATCAATTTCATCAGCCAGTCCAACCGGCGCCCAGCCACCCGATCCGCCAGAAATCATGGAAAATGGCGAATTTCCAGTAGACCTTAGCCAAATTCAGCCTGCCATCACAGAGCGTAGTGAGATAACTGTAAATGGCGGTGAAAATGGGTTAACCGCTGCTTACACCTGGTGGTCAGCCAGCGGCACAGTATTTGTGCCAGCATCAAGTACTTACACATATAGTTATGGCGGTTCAGGTTGTGTTGATACTGGAGGTTATGATTTCTGGCGAGGAATCGTCAACCTTCAGCACGGATCCAAAATAACTGGAATGTATTACAACTATGCAAACGACACAACTGATCCAGTTGATACGACCATTTATTTAAGGCGCTACAGCTATACTGGTTCCTACGATGATATTCTTTTTGTTACTGGTACAGCCACTGGCACTGGAAACCACTATAAATTCACGAGTACAGTAGCAAACAATACTGTAGATAATTTGAATTATGCCTATGTTCTCGTTTGGGCAGGCAATACGAATCAAAATCTGTGTGGAGTAAATTTACGCTTTGAACCCCCACCAATTTACTTACAAGCTTTACCATTGATCACGAAGTAAAACTGAGCTAAATATGAACCCTGCAAGACATTGCAGGGTTCATAAGAATTTTGGATATCAAAACCTTTGAATCATATTTTTGACTCAGAGGTTTTGTTTCTACGAGCAATTACCAGCAGCACGCCAAGATCCTCTTACTAAGCAAGTTTAACTGTAGATAATGGTCTTGGTTCATCCGCACACTCCGAATTATGGCGTGGATGCGGCGGTGGAATATCTTCCACTGTACAATTGCGCTTGCTTTTATCCGATAAACAGGTAATTCAAGTCCCCGGCAACAAGAGAGCTTCTGAGTTACTTGACGGCCAGGTTTATATAAAGCTTATACAATGCAAATATGGATACTTATGTTTGTATAAACTATCTCTATGTCTATTTCAATTCCAAACTTTTGGTAATTCTGGAGTTACCGTTCCCCCGTCAGCCTAAAGGAGCGAATTCAGACGACCTCCTTGTATTCCCCACACTATCAGAACTATAAAAGGAGAAAAATGAAAACTATGTTCAGTAAATTTTTGGTAATGGTGTTAACAATCGCCTTTATCTCAATGTCACTCACCAGTCCGACTGGTGCCCAATCGCCTCAACCACCTGAAATTTTAGATAATGGCGAGTTACCGTTAAAACTTGATGAAATCGAGCAAGCCTTAACTGAACGAAGCCAAACCGATGTAAATGGTGGTGGCAATGCTATTAACGCTACCTCTACTTGGTTCTCATCCAGTGGTACTACCTTTGTTCCGTCTTCAAGCAGCATCAGCTACAATTACGGCGGTGACGGCTGCGTGGATACAGGCGCCAATGTCGATGTATGGCGTGGAAGTGTAAACATTCCCCATGGCTCCACAATCGAAGGAATGTGGTTCAATTATGACAATGAAGTCGTGGATCCAGTTGATTCAACGATCTACGTTAGACGCTATAGTTACAGTGGTGCGTATCAAGACATTCTTTCAATCACAGGAACTTACACCGGCATAGGAAACCAAAGCCAACTCAGCTATATCGTGGAGAACAATATCGTAGATAACTTAAATTATGCCTACGTTTTAGTGTGGGTTGGACAAATGCAACAAAATCTTTGTAGTGTTAATTTGCGCTACTCACCTCCACCAGTTTTCCTCTCGGCTTTGCCATTTATTACTCACTAATCTGATTAGGGTATAAGCTCCGCAAAATTTTGCCGGGTTTATGCAATTACCATAAAAAACCTCTGGCTCATGTTGACCCAGAGGTTTTTTTATCGGCCCGGCCAAATTTTCCATGGTTATCGTAGGGAAATCCAGCGACCTCTGCATAGCAAGCTTTTAGTAATTTACTCGAATTAAAAAACACCTCTATGGTCAAAGGTATTTTTAATCGGGGTGGACGAATTTGCCATGGTTCCCGTTGGGAAATCCGGCTACCTCTGCGAAGCAGGTTTTAGTTATCTACTTGAATTAAAAAACACCTCTATGATTAAAGGTGTTTTTAGTCGGGGCGGACGGATTTGAACCGTCGACCTCACGGACCCGAACCGTGCACTCTATCCGGGCTGAGCCACGCCCCGTGAGCCGTTATTATAGCACATTCAAGCTTTCCCGCATGAAATTTTCAAGGTCTGATAAGCACCTTCAATACGCCTGGCTCGCCGGCACGAGTAATCGCTTCAAGACCTTGATCAAGCATAAAAACAGAATCGACCATCTCACCAACCTGGATCAATCCCGTAGATAGCGCACGCAATCCGGCTGGGATATTGCCGCAGCGCGATCCGACCAGAGTAATTTCATCGACGACCAATTTCGACAGATTAACATTCACATCCCCCGCAAAGGTTGATTTCAAAACCAGGGTCCCTCTCGCTCTTGTCAATGACCTGGAAAGTTTGAATCCTTCTGTCGAACCAGTCACTTCCACCACAATATCCGCTAATTCTCCTTCGATTTCTTCCGGGTAAACTGATTTTATCCCCCACCCTTCCAAGATCGGTACTGGTTCTGCTCGCCGCACAACTGCTTTCAAATCACAACCAGTGTTTTTGAGAGCCTGCGCGATCAGCAAGCCCAACCTTCCCGCACCTACAACAATTACCCGGTCAGTGGGTTTGACTTGAATTTGATCTAAAATCCTAAAAGCAGCTGCAGTAGGCTCGGTAAATGCTGCCAGAACATCCGAGATCGAATCGGGAACAATCGTTAGATTCTTAGCCGGCAGTTTGCAGTATTCAGCAAAGACGCCGTCATAGTCAAAAATGCCCAGTGTTCGTCGACTGAGGCAGTGATTTGGCTCCTGCTTCAAACAACGATCACATTCTCCACAACTGATATTGATATCACCG
>CAZYIJ010000137.1:0-5315 GCA_964647425.1 uncultured Anaerolineaceae bacterium | reverse complement strand
CTTTGTCCGCCAGACCCTGGGTGCGAGATTTTTGGGACTGTGCCTCCTGAACAGTCTTGATTATTTGGGCAAGGTAGGTTTCATCTCCAAGCCGCTCGACTTCTACTGTGAGGACGCCATTTCCATTCACAGATCCACCAATGACCTGCATGCCTGGTTTTTTGTCTACAGGAACTGACTCACCGGTGAGCATTGATTCGTTGACAGCAGACTCCCCTTCAACGATCTTGCCATCGGTGGGAACCTTTTCACCGGATTTAACCAAAATCAGGTCACCAGGCACTAACTCCTGCATGCTGACCTCTCTAATGTTGCCAGCTTCATCCAGTTTGTGGGCGGTTTCAGGCATAAGGCGGACCAATTCTTCCAATGCCTTCGACGCTCCCAATTGAGATCGCATTTCGATCCAGTGCCCGAGGAGCATAACCAGGATCAAAGTTGAAAGCTCGAAATAAAACTCAGAGCCTTCAATGAAAAATGTGGTCAGCGTGCTGTAGATGTATGAAGTTGTGATGGCGAGGGTGATCAGCATCATCATACCCGGTTTGCGATCGTTAAATTCGTCCCTGGCACCTTTGAAGAAGGGCAAGCCTCCGTAGAAATAGACGATGCTGGAAAGAACGAAAAGGATGATTTTGGAGCCTGAGAAGGAAAGCGTGTACCCAAAAAGCATCTGGACCATTTGTGACAGAACAATGATTGGAATACTGAGAGCGAGCACAACCCAGAAACGCTTTTTGAAATCATCGATCATGGCGGCATGGTGTTGGCTGTGTCCGATGTCATGCCGGCTATGATCACTATGATCCATCTCTTCATGATCTTTGTGGCTATCGTGTTCTTTGCCGTGCTCCATGTGTTCCTGGGGCGGATGATTGTGATGTGCCTGTTCTTTTTCCATAGTGCTTTGGTGAGCTCTGTGAGCTTCCTCATGATGTTCGTGATGGGGGCGGGTTTCACTACTCTCAGAATGCTCGGTATGGCTATGAGCAGAATGACTTTCGTTGTGACTATGAGGATCTGGATTTGTTTCAGAAATTTCATGATTTGTTGGAGTTTTGTCACTCATATTACCCTTCACTTTCAATAATTGGCACTGCAAATCGAACTACATAAATGCCTTCATGTGAACCACTGGACTCTCACTCTGCTTTGGTGGAGAGGTTCAGGTGTTGAGATTCACTTTCTTGTTTTATAATACTTGAAAGTTGATTACATTTTTTCAGTAGTACAGGTTTTAAATTGTGCCATATCCGGGCAGAATGACAGCGCGAGAGATGGAAAATTTTGAAGTGAAGGCTGAGGTTATCTTATGAAGATCAATAAGATTCTGATTGTAATTTTGGCAATTTTTATACCTTACATATTGCTCATGGCAGGGATCAGGCTGGTTATGACGCCAACCTTTCCTGCTACAGAATATAAACGAGCAGGATTTCCGGCGGATCCTTATGGTTTTACTGTTCAGGAACGGACTAAATGGTCGGACTATGCTGTAAGTTACTTGACCAATGATGAAGATATTGAGTTTTTAGGGAATCTACAGGATACGCTCGGACAAAAGATGTTCACACCTGATGAGCTTAGCCACATGGTGGACGTGAAGGACGTAGTCACAACTGCTTCAATAGTCTGGTATGTTTTAGGCGGAATTAGCATCGCGATTTTGCTCTGGTTTGTGATAATGAGGCAGTGGAGCAGCATTCGCAAAGCACTCAACGCTGGAGGTTGGATCACAATAGGATTGTTGGGAGCGCTGCTGGTCTTTTTGGCAGTAAGTTTTGATAAATTATTCGAATATTTTCATCGTCTTTTCTTCGATGACGGCACCTGGACATTCTCACAATCTTCAACGCTCATCCGCCTTTTCCCCTTTGAGTTTTGGCGGGATGCGTTTGTGCTGGTGATTGGGCTGGCACTGGTGGTAGGGATACTGTTGGTTGTGTTAACGCACAAGAGTAAGGCACGCAAAAGCAGTCAAACACTATAGAAACATGCTGTTGCGGCAATATTGAATTACAAAACATAAAAACTCGGATCAAGTTTATTTCTAAAAAATTGACCGTCTAATAAAAAAAGTGCGCCGGTGAAGGCGCACTTTTTCTAATCGTAAAAGCTACTCAATTGCAGGGTCACCAATAACGGGTGGGTTCTCGGGGTCCAGACTTGGATCAAAGATGTGGAAGTTGTCCATGTTGAAGGCAACTTGCAGATTATCACCAAATTCGGCCTGGGTACGAGGATCAACACGGGCGGTGAAGCTATGGGAACCATTGACCAGGTAAAGGAATATTTCATTACCCATTAACTCGGTCACGTCCACTTTTACATCAACCAGTTCAGCGATGATGCCTGGAGGAGCAAATTCAGGCTTGTGGATGTCTTCCGGGCGGATGCCGAAAATGATATCTTTCCCGACCACAGACTCGTAGCGAGCCATATCGTGCGCGGGAACTTTTACGCGGAAGGTGTCCATGTCAACGATCATTTGACCGTCCTCAACGACGACCTTGCCATTGAAGAAGTTCATGGCGGGAGAGCCAATGAAACCAGCCACAAAAAGATTGGCGGGGTGATCGTAGAGCATCTGGGGGGTATCCAATTGCTGCAGTTTACCCTTGTTCATGACGGCGATTCGGCTCGCCATGGTCATGGCTTCCGTTTGGTCATGGGTGACATAGATAAAGGTGGTCTCAAGGCGCTTGTGCAGCTTAGAGAGTTCGGCACGAGTCTGAACACGCAATTTAGCATCAAGGTTTGAGAGAGGCTCATCGAAGAGGAATACCTTAGGCTCGCGAACGATAGCGCGACCAACAGCAACACGCTGGCGTTGACCACCTGAGAGTTCCTTGGGTTTACGTTTCAGCAGACCTTCAATGCCGAGGGTGCGAGCAGATTCTTGCACGCGGCGATCGATATCGGCTTTGTCAAGCTTGCGCAGCTTGAGGCCGAAAGCCATGTTGTCGTAAACGGACATATGGGGATAAAGGGCGTAGCTCTGAAACACCATAGCGATGTCGCGGTCTTTTGGAGCCACGTCATTGACGACCTGGTCACCGATCAGAACTTCACCTTCAGTAATTTCTTCGAGGCCAGCCAAACAGCGCAGAGCCGTGGTTTTACCGCAGCCGGAAGGCCCGACTAATACCAGGAACTCTTTGTCCTCGATTGCAAGATTGAGATCTTGCACGGCGACAACGTCGCCATACTTTTTCCAAACATGATCGTACGTTACACTTGCCATAATTTATTCCTCCTATCTTGAACGAGTATAGTGACCTAATTATAAGTCACTTTTCTAAAAGTAAACAACTAATTTTTAGAACAAATTGTGGAATGTTAAATGAAAAAGGCGCATTTGCGCCTTTTTCTTAACTTGATTTTGAATTAGTGATCGATTTAAATTTTTTCGAATTGATCTTTACCAACGCCGCAATCGGGGCAAACCCAATCGTCGGGCAGATCTTCAAAAGCAGTACCAGGGGCGATGTCTGCAGTAGGATCACCCACTAACGGGTCGTAGATGTATCCACAGGCGATGCATTCGTATTTATCCATTTTTTCTCCTTATAACTCTTGATTGACAGGTTTTTTCTGTCCTACTCATATTATACAATAACTTCGAAATATCAATACCGAATAATGGAGAGTAAAATTGAGGTGAGGTGAAAATATGGAAAACTTCTCAGATATCATCAATAGTGTGCCCAGCCAGATCAATCTTGAAAAAGCCAAAAGCATTAACGCACTGGTGCAATTTTCAATTTCGGGGGAAGGGGGCGGTGATTGGGGTGTAACCGTAGATGATGGCAAGGTGACAGTTACGCCAGGTCAGCTTGCTAAACCCCAATTGATCATCAAAGCAAAAGATTCCGATGCCGTAAGACTTGTGAACGGTAAACTGAACCCGATTGGTGCCTTTATGACCGGCAAAGTAAAAATTATCGGTGACATGGCACTGGCAATGAAGTTGTTTGATTTGCTGAAGTAACGCTAAGGGAGAAGTCCCCAGTCAGAATCCCTGAGCTCTTCATCCATCATGCCGGGATTCCAAAATTCCTCACTCAACTCGACCTTGGTTGGGAATTCAAGGATTTTTTCGACCACTGCCTGGGCATCGTTGATCATTTCCGGTCCATATGGGCAAAATGGCGTGGTGAGAACCATAGTTACCAGGACATTTCCATCCTCCAGTTTTATGTTTCGAATTAATCCAAGCTCAATAAAGGAGAGCCCAAGTTCCTTATCAAGAAGACCTGAAAGACCTTCTATAAGATCGTCGTGATATTGTGGATGTGTTTGATCAATTTCCCATACTGCTGGTTGATTTTCAATCATATTAAACCTCGTAAGAATAAGTTGGAGCTGGTCGACCGACGTAGATCAGGACAAGTCGGTGGAGTGTTGTCCGTTTAATTTCCTGATAAGCAATCAATGTATAAAAAATCGCCTCACTGGTCAAAGCCAGCGTTTGCATGAAAAGCTTTGTTGTGTTTTTCATAGTCTTTACTGGGTTGTCAGTATACCATTTTGATAAGTTTGCAGAGAAAAAACCTTGAACACAAGACAGGAATATGTTGTTATTATCGACAATCTAATAAGGAATTGAAATATAAAGTTCTGGATAGTCACTTTTTATTTGGTATGCTATAATTTTTTTGAAGCATCATATTCTAAAAGGAGAAAAACATGACGAAAATTGTTGATATTGAAGGAATTGGTCCAGTCTTTGCTGCAAAGTTACAGGAGATTGGGATCAAATCAGTTGAGGCGTTATTAAAAGCCGGTGCGGAACCTAAAGGTCGTCAGGATCTGGCAGAGAAATCTGGCATAAGCAAAGATTTGATCCTCGAATGGGTCAATCATGCTGATCTTTATCGGATCAAAGGTGTTGCCGAAGAATATTCAGATCTGCTTGAAGAAGCCGGTGTGGATACCGTAGTTGAATTGGCTACTCGTAATGCTGGAAATCTTTACAAGAAGATTCTTGAAGTCAACGAAGAGAAAAATCTTGTACGCCGCCCACCTTCCCAGAAAATGGTAGAAGGTTGGGTCCATCAGGCTAAGGATTTGCCTCGCGCTGTTTTCTATTAGACCGACAATTAAACCCTTTGAGATTCCTCAGAGGGCTTTCTTTTCAAATTAGTATACTTTTCTGAGGCTCTATTTCGAAGAACCTTTCTTTTGTTGGACAGGTGACAAGATCCTTTGCTTCGCTCAGGATGAACCGTTAAACAGAAAAATGAAAAACCCCTCTGTAATTGTACAGACCGGGGACATAGTTGACAAACGTTCGGAGACATCGCTGACACTTT
>CAZYIJ010000136.1:0-5381 GCA_964647425.1 uncultured Anaerolineaceae bacterium | reverse complement strand
TTACGCTTCTCCTCTGTTTTAGAACGTTTGTTCTAATTACTGGCAAGTGTAGCAAATTTTGGAGCAAAAGAAAAGGGGCAAAAGCGGAACTTTTAACACCAATTTTTCCCTTTTCGGCACTTTTTGAGCTTGTTTTTGTTATACTGACAGAAAATGGAGCTTGCTATGCGCAGAAAAGATCGTGAAATGAATGCGGACTTTGGGCTTGAGGTGATTGACCGTTCTGATTTCGGAGTCTTAAGCCTGGTGGACCCACAGGGTGAAGTTTATTCAGTGCCTCTTTCCATTGCCCGGGATGGAATGCAGCTATTTTTCCACAGTGCCAGATCGGGTTTAAAAACAACGTTGCTGGAAGAAGGTAAACCTGTCAGAATTGTTTTTGTCAGCGATGTGCGTGTTCCGGATTTGTTTCAAAACGAGCAACTTGATCGGATCCTGGCTGAAAAAAAGGACCTTGACCTGCTCGGTTCAAAAGTTTTTACAACAGAATTCGCATCTGCTATTGTCACTGGCAAAATTGCCATCGAAGAAAACGAAGAGGGGAAACGCCACGGATTGAAACTTATTTGTGAAAAGTATGTTCCAGGGAAAATGGCCTATTTTGAAGCGGCTGCAGGGAATGCTCTATCTATCACAACAGTTTATCGCGTGAATATCGAGGAAATTACTGCCAAGCGAAAGAAATTTGATTCGATGGGCGAGGAAATGAAATTCCAGCGAATGGAATAATAGATTTTTCATTGTGTTCGGAATTTCGATTAAATATTGGGCAGTTTTCGTCCGTTTTGCTTTAACCACTGCCGTCTTTTTTGAAAGTCTGGCAGCAATTGAGCCACAAAACTCCAAAATGCAGACGAGTGATTATGATGACGAATGTGAGCCAATTCGTGAACGACTACGTATTCGAATGCCTCTGGCGGCAGCATTGCCAACCTGTAAGAGAAATTGAGCGTGTTTTTAGCGCTGCAGGAACCCCAACGGGTCTTCGCGCTGGTTATTCGCAGAGAGTTTACTTTTAAGCCCCATTTTGGCGCGTATTGGTCGATGTAGTGCCCTGCCAGTTTTCGGGTCTCTTCACGGTAGAATTCTTTGAGCAACTCAGCCGCTTCATCAAACTGGTCTCGCTGCAGCAGAAAGCCTTGCTCCCTCTTGAAAACCAGGCCCTTTTTCACCTGACCAAGGTGTGTCAGGCGCCATAACCGTCCCAGGTACAGGACCTGTGCGCCATCGTGATAGTGCTGCTGAACTTCGCTTGAAGCGATTTTCAGCATGCGCGCTTTCGCCTGGGTAATCCAACCTGATTTTTCACGGACAAATTGCTCGATAAGTATCTTGCGGGTCCCTTTTGGGGCACGAACGATCACCCTCCCGCCAGGTTTGACCTCGATTGCTATTGTTTTGCGCTTGCTGTATTTGATTTCGTCGATCAATTCGTGCATTTCCTGATTATAGCTTTAGAATAAGCTATCAGGAATTCCACTTTTGTTGGGTGGTTTGAGCAAGCATTTAAAAACCCACCCATTTCATTCCCCAAACGTTTCCGCTTCCAAGTACTATCACTGCTTATTAACGCGCTATTTCACAACCACGGCAACCGGAATCAAGTACAATTCGAGCGTATGGGCAAGGCAAAATTTCACAAAATCATTCTTATGGCGACAGCACTGCTGACGCTTCTGAGTGCATGCTCACGAACTTCCGGAAAAAGCCTTCCGCTGGAAGAGTACCGCGACCCCCAGGAGCGCTATGTGTTTGCCATCCCGGAAGGGTGGGACGCGAGCGTCGAAGGAGAACTGCTCACAATTGTGCTACCAACCTACTCAGGCAGCGAAGAAGAAGTCGTGGTGCGGGTTTACACTTCACCTACCAACACAACCGATACAGCCACGCATATCGACCTGGCGAAAAAGGAAATTGAGCCTTTTTTGGCTGATTACATCAACGATGATTACGAGGTAGTGAACGAAGGCAGTCTTCGGGTGGATAAGTACCCTGCCATGCTGCTCGATTTTGCCAAACCACACCAAGACAGCTACATGCTTGGGCGGGTGGTGATCGTAGCCATGCCGTTTTATGTGCTCGTTTTCCTCGGGACAGGCGTTGAAGCAGAATGGGAAGCGTTTGTGCCTACTTTTCGCGAAATGCTAAAGCAATTCAGCCTTGTAAATCCAGTTGAACCGGAAGAATAACCTTGTCAACCAGCCAACTTTTCGGATCTCTTCTTCTTTGTATCTGCCTGATAGCGCTTTTTATTCCTGTTGCAGCTTGCCAATTCCAACCCAGCAGCCTGGCACACACAGAAGTCCCCATCTTCATCCCGCCAGCCCACAAGACAGCCACTTCTTCTGCTACCAGCACCTCAGCTTCTATTGAAATCCTGCCAAGCGAAACTGAAGCAGTCAGCAGCCCTACATTTGATAGTGAAGAAAACAAGGACTGCGAGCTTGCGACTGATCCTGCTTATGGTTTTTCTGCAGATAATCCTATCCAGGTGGGCAGCAACCAGTTGAGCGATGGACCGGAGCGCGAGCTGATTTATCTGCTTACTTTGCGGGGACCCAACGGAGAAGAGGTCTTTTACACACGCCAGGCACCGCAGTTCAACCAGGAAGGCACGGTTGTAGATCCTTACCTGATCGAATATGAAGGCATCAAAGAGCCGGTGATCTTGTATTTTGATCTATACAATTACGCTGCCCTGCTTGTTCCACTCGGCTTCACTTGTGAAGCTCCTTTTCCAATTCAAGCACCCCAGGAATAATAGATGGCTCGAGCAAACGAAATTTTTCGCCGTTATCCTTTCCAGTTTTGGCTGATGTTTTTAGGGCTGATCGTCTCTACGACTGGCACGACCATGGTTTGGCCATTTTTAACAATTTATGCTTCTGAAAAACTGTTGCTTCCCCTGGCAGCTGTTACCAGCCTGATGACCTTCAATTCGTTATCCGGCTTTGTTTCCTCGGTGATTGCAGGTTCGCTTGTCGACCGGTTCGGTCGCAAAGGGATGATGGTTATCGGTCTATTTGGGATGGCAATCGTTTATCTTGGATATATCTTTGCCGTGGAATTCTGGCAGTTTGCGCTGTTGATGTTACTTTCTGGTTCGTTCAACCCGCTCTATCGGGTGGGGACAGACGCGATCGTGGCTGATATGATCCCACCAGCAGACCGAATCCAGGCTTACAGCCTGATTCGCATGGGTCGCAATGTGGGTGTCGCTATGGGACCACTATTGGGCGGCCTGGTGCTCTCCCGGTCTTACAATATCGGTTTCACTGCGGCAGCGTTGGCTCTGACTTTCTTTTGTCTACTTACTGTCTTTTTCCTTAAAGAAACTCTGCAACGGGAGGAAGGCAAAAGAAACGAGACTTTACGGGATCAACTGAAAGTGATCTCCCAGGCATTGAAAGACAAAGCCTTTACCCGCATGGTCAGTTCTTTTACCTTGATGGAGATTTGCGCTACCCTGATGTGGGTGGTTTTGGCGGTTTACATTAAACAAAATCATGGCATTGTCGAAGCGCAATATTCCTGGTTACCAACCACCAATGCCCTGATGGTTATTTATTTGCAGGTAGCCATCACACGTATCACGCAGCGCCACTCACCAACCAAAGTGATGCCGATTGGCGCAGCGTTTTACCCGGCCGCTATGATTCTGGTTGCGACCAGCAACAACTTTTGGGGCTTTTTCCTGGCCATGGTGATCATGACATTTGGTGAATTGATCACCGCGCCAACCGCGACTGCCTACGTTGCCAACCTGGCACCACCTGACCAAAGAGGACGCTACCTGGGCTTTTTTGGGCTTGCCTGGTATGTCGCGCTGGCAGTCGGACCGATGGGGGCAGGATTTCTCTCAGACAACATCAGCCTCCAGGCTCCCTGGTATGCTGGCGCAATCGTCGGGGTGATTGCCGTGCTTTCTTTCCTCAGTTTGCACAAGGTGGAACCCCACTCTGTTTTATCTCAGCCGGCTGCCGACTAACCACAGAATTACATTGTCTCTTTTGCCTGCTTTTCACCAGAGAGCCTTTTCAAACACCAATTAACCTGCTTGACAAACTCATAGTTTCTCTGGATAATAGAACATATGTTCTGTTTAGAGATGCAATTATGACCCAGGTGTTCGTCTTCAGCGAGAAAGATACTTTTCAGGTGCTCACCTTTCCAGAGAGCCCCGAAGAAATCGTGCGTACGATCAATAAAGGGGATTGGCAATCTTACCTCGGATTTGACCCCGCTCCTCGACATGCCTGGGAGGCTATCCGAATAGGAAAAATGGTGATTGTTTACCCACCTGTTCCACCTGAAGATTACCCCAAAATCATCATTTCTCCCAAAGAATACCAGGTTCTTCAAGCCCTGGTTTCAGGTATGACCAATGATGAAGCCGCTTACAGCCTGCGAATAGCAGTCAGAACCATCCGAAAACGGATATCCGTTCTACGATTAAAACTGAACGCCCGCACGATACCAGAAATGATCGCAAAAGCAACTGCGCTGGGCATGGTTAAGCCAGATCTGGATACGATCCCTGATTAAATGGTTATTGAGAGGGTTTTTGAACTCTTTCCCACATTGTTTTGGCAACCGTAAAAGCTGCTTCCGGATGTCCAATCAAGCGGGACGAGTCCGCAGTTCGCTTCAACTGTTCCTGCTCGTTTTTCAACCAAAACTCGATCATGGTTGCAAACTCCCCCACATTTTCAACGATGGCGCCTGCTTGGTGGCTGGTCACATAACGAACATTGCTTTCTTCCTGACCTGGCAAATAATCGACCATCAAGATCGGCAAGCCTGCCGCCAGCCCTTCAGAAAGGATCAGCCCGCCTGCCTTGGTGACCAACAAATCGGAAACCAGCATCCAGTCAGGGATGTTATCGACATAGTTCTTCGCGATGATAGGAAAATCAAAATGATCTTCTTGCAGTGATTGATAGAGGTCGTCGTTGCCGCCCGCGATCACTACCACCTGGAAAAGGTACTCGAGTTTGTCCAACGCATGCAGGTTTTCCAGAATGTGTTCGACTCTAATGCTGCTGACGAACAAAATGGTGGTTAGTTCAGGATTCAGACCCAGCTCTTGACGCAATTTTGCCTTGTCAACGTCAACAGAGGCAAACTTTGGGCTCACCGGAATGCCAGAAATGTTGAGTTTTCGCAATGGCACCCGGTTTTGCAGTGCTTTTACCTTTGCCCAATCGGACGCAATGAAAAACAGATCCGGACCAGGAGCAAACCAAAGCGAATGTACATCGGCAAAGTCTGTCACTACCGCATAAAGGGGAACCTCCAGTTTTTGCTCTTGCCTTACTTTGCCTGCTTGTACAGACCGGGGACATAGTTGACAAACGTTCGGAGACATCGCTGACACTTTT
>CAZYIJ010000135.1:0-5439 GCA_964647425.1 uncultured Anaerolineaceae bacterium | reverse complement strand
AATTAGGACATTTCTATTTTGCTACTTTAGGACATTATCATGTTGCTCTTACAAGTTTTCTATGCCAATTAACGCTAACTTTCCCGCGTTTGATAAGATAGTTATTATACCGCAATCCGGCATTCAAAAAACTGATATGACAGGGTTGTTTTTCTAAATTACTTTCTCTGTTTTCCCTGCCAGATTTCGCAGGTATTCCAGTTGACCTGCATGATAAGACATATGAAAAGCAAGGAAAATGGTTGTGGCACCTTTTGTACCGCTCCAGCCTGGTTCTCTGAAATAAGATTCGCTTTGGTTCTCCAGCGTTTGGGCAGCCACCGCGCTGAGCGCAGCATAATCATGACGAATCTTTGCCAGATCTGGCAAATCCGGCTCATCGTTCAAGATCGGCTCACTGGTTCTCTCAAAACGTTTATAGACCTGGTATCCATCAGGCACCTCCCCGCCCATGGTAAGGATAAGGTCTTTCATGCTTTCAACCATATGCCCCAGGACCCACATCATGCTATTACCCCCAGGTTGAGGTTGAAGAAGCAGGTCCTGGTAGCTCAACCCTTGCGTCTGTACATCGACGATCCATTCCCAAGTTTCAAATAAACTCTTGAAATCATCTTTGGTGATCATAATTTCTCCTGATTAAAGCTTTCGATCTCTGAAGAATTGTAATTCATGCCTGTTGACGGTAGGCTGCCAGAATCTCACGGTTGGCAGGCACATTTTCAAGAAAGGCTTGTCGGATGGTTAAGTCATCAATGTGTTCAACCTGTTCAAAAAGAAGCTTTTGCGCATAATCCAAAACAGTTTTTGCTCTGTCATCATAATTTGCAATTAGAACTTTGTAGCAAATTAATAGTACTTCCAACCGATCTTTATTGTCTGTTTCAAAGGGCAAATCTATTCCGTCAACCAAAATTTCATTGACGAAACTCAACGCATTCTCAAAATTTCCCCTCATCAGCTCAATTTCCGCTAACGAAGCATGAACAGAATTGTTTTTCCTTTCCTCGGTCGCATCATTTTTGGCTTTTTGGAAATCACTTTCAGCTTTATCGATTTTTCCTTGAGCCAAATGGACTCTGCCTAACATCCACCAGCTAAATTTCTCATAATATTTGATACCTACGTTTTGAGCGATCTCCAGAGCTTCCAGGCAATACTTTTCAGATTGAGCAATTTGACCGATGTCGAAACACACTCTGCTCAACAAACCAAGCACCCATTGAAGGCCTTGTTTGCCATCAATCTGCCTGAAAATTATCATAGCTTTTTCAAGGTTTAAGCTTGCCTCCTCAAATAAACCTTGCAGAGAATAATCCAATCCGATGTGTGCCCATGCCCGGGCTTCACTGGCCAAATCATCCATTCTCTGAAAAATGTCGCGCACATTTTTAAATATTTCTATTGCTGTTGAATGATCACACTCAATCTCAGCAATGATTCCAAGGTTACCCTGAGCCATGCCTTGCCCCCGAACATCTCCAATTTTTGTTTCCGATTGCAGCATCTTTTGATAATACTCTTTTGCTTCCTGGTGATGGTGTTCGCTTAATTCGATATTACCCAGAATACTGTATGCCAGCGATTCGCCCCTGGTATCAGAGAGTGAACGGCTGATAATCAGAGATTGTTCTGCCATTTCTCTGGCTTTTTCCACTGATCCCATGCGCCAATGAATAACCGCAAGATCATGCATCACGCCCGCTTCAAGCTTAGTCAAGCCTGCCCGTCTTGCCATTTCAAGAGCTATCTCTGATTCTTTTAAAGCTTCATTAAACGAACCTTTCTTCCAAAGAATAAAACCGATCCCTTTATGAATGCTTGCCTTCTGTGGAATATCATGCTGAGAAGTTGCGTTCAGCTTAGCCTCTTCCAAGAGGTCTAAAGCCTCCTGGTATTTCCCAGTCTGCTCAAAATATCCTGCTTTTTTTAGAACAAAGTTGAGTCTTTTTACTCCATCATCCATTGCCAAAATCAGTTTGGAAGCTAATTCGAGATCTTTTATCTGACCTTCCCGGTTTCCACAAATTGAATTTAGATCTTCTCTCAGCATCAGCAGCTCAAAGCGTTTTTCATGGTCGGTCTCGGGTGTCATCTCCATTGCGCGGGTGAAGTAGTCAATCGCTTCCTCATTGGCATACCTGGCAGCAGCCTGTTCCCCAGCTTTCTGCAGGTAGTAGCGTGTTTTCTCATCCAAGCCTGCTTTCTCAAAGTGCAAGGCAAGCTGAACGGCAATTTCATCAGCTTGGTCATCAAACAAAGCTTCCAGTGAGTTGCCCACATCTTCGTGCAGGTAAGCCCGCTCAGCCTCGCTCATTTCATTATATAAGTAGGTCCTGAACAGATTATGCTGGAACCTGAACAGCGATAGTCTCTGCCCGCCCGGATCCAGACGCCGGATGCCTTCAGCCCGCACCAGGCGGTGCTGCCGCTCCAGCTCCCCACTCAGCTTGCGGATCAGCCCCCCTGCCTCTGCCTGCTGCACTCTTGCCACCACTTCTGCGGTGAAGTCCTCTCCCTGCACGCTGCCAATTGTCAGCAGGTGTTTGAGTTCTGCCTCCAGCCTGCCGATGCGTTCCTCAATCACGCCTTCCACCTTGGTTGGTAAGTCGTCCCAATTCAGGCTCTCGCTTTCGACCCATTTGTCGTTCTCTTTGACCAAATCGCCCCGCTCCTGCATGTTCCTCAGCAGTTCCACCGTGAACAAGGGATGTCCGCCAGTATGATGATAGAGATTGGTGATGAAGGTATCTTTGAGATTGTTGGGTTCGCTCTCCAGGAAGGCTTCCACAAACAAGCGGCCTTCTTCTTCAACTGCTTTGTCCAGGTCGATGGTGATATCGCCAAAATATCTCTTGAATTCTGCCAGCACTTTCTCCAGTGGGTGCCGCTCTTTCCCTCTCCCAATAGCGACCTCCGCGGAACGATAGGTACCCAGGATCAGGATGCGATGTTGTCCAATACGCCTGCCCAGGTGAAAGAGCAAATTTATCGAAGCAGCATCGCCCCAGTGTAGGTCATCCAAAATGATCAGGAGCGGATTCTTTTCAGAGATGCGGCACAGCACGTTGGCGTACTGCTCAAAGATATGGCTTTCCTGGATCCCGCTCTCCCCCGGCTTGGCCTTGGGTTTGTTGACCAGTTTCTCAAGCTTGTCCAGCCAGCCCACTTTCTCCGCCACGAACGTGCCCAGCTTGGTGACCAGCCCCACCCCGGGCACAAATACACCGATCAGGTCCGGTCCCACATCCACGATGGCTTGCCCTGCCAGTACCAACATATTGCGCAGCCTGCCGGCATTCTCGTTACTGATTGCGCCCTGTGCCAGTTTGGCATCCACATCCCCGGTCAACTGACCCAGTACCTCCCTGAAAGGCAGATAGGCATCCCCTATGCCTGTCTGTGCATCGCACAAGCCTACCGCCACAGCCAGCTCTTTGTCCTGCGCCTGGGCTCGTCTGACAAATTCCTGTACCAGGGTGGTCTTGCCGCTGCCGGCTTCCCCGCTCACAAAACAAACCCTGCCCTGCCCGCTAACTGCTTGCGCCAGGCATTCCTTTAATTGCCTCAGTTGCTCTTCTCTCGCGATAAAGGTCTGTTCCATGTTGCTCTCCTTGATGCTTCCTGCGCTTGTATCAATTTCTTGATAAAAACTCTTGCGCAAAAAGACAAATAGAAACACGATTACGGAATCTATCCCCCACATTTATATTAACATAAATCTGGAGGTTTTTATAGATAATATTTGCATTTTTGTTCAATTCCTGCTACGCAAAAGTTTTATTTTCCGCAATTTTGTGGTATCTTATTAATACAATATCACGGGGAGCCGAAAGGCTGAGAGGGACCACTTGGTCCGACCCGCAACACCTGATCCGGATCATACCGGCGGAGGGATGCAGATAAACACCTTCAGCAACCCTCCCCGTGGAGGGTTTTTTGATGAAAAAATACAGACGCGCAGTACTATTCGCCAACGGGGATTTTCCGGAGAATGACATGCTCACTCTAAATGAGGATGATTTTTTGGTGGCAGTTGACGGCGGGCTGCGCCATCTGCTCCAGCTCGGTCTGACCCCCCAGCTTCTGATTGGCGACCTCGATTCTGTCAACGCGGAAAATCTGGACCGCTGTATGCAATGGGGTGTCGAGATCCTGCGCTTCCCACCCGAAAAAGATGAAACTGACCTGGAATTGGCAGTGCGCGAGGCTCTTCAAAGAGGGTTCAGCGAAATCGTCATTACTTGCGCGCTTGGCAACCGGCTAGACCACACCCTCGGCAACCTGGCGCTTCTGGCTCTGCCCGAGCTTAAAGGCACTCATGCTCTGATTTCCAATGGTGCAACATCAATTTACCTCGTAAAAGATCAAATAGCTCTGGAAACCTATCCTGGAGCGCTGATTTCCCTATTGCCCTGGGGTCAACCAGTTGATGGCGTCTCTACTACAGGCTTGCAGTATGCACTCGAAGATGCCACACTTTACCCCTGGAAAACTCTTGGTCTCAGCAATGTGGCAACCAACAGCGAGGTCACTGTTTCTATAAAATCTGGTCAGCTGTTTCTTTTTCATGTTATGGACCAAAAATTTTTAGAAGAAAAGGAACAAGATGTTTAAAAAATACTTACCACTCCTAACAATATTTGTTCTGATTCTGGCTGCCTGTCAACCGCTTACAACCGCGACACCAGAAACAGGACCCCAGACCCTGACAGTCATGACCCATGACAGTTTCTCGGTCAGCGAAGAACTGGTGAAAAAATTTGAAACAGAAAACAATACCACCCTGATCTTCATCCAGGGAGGCGACACTGGTTCTGCCCTCAACCGTTTGATTCTTACCTCGGTTGGCAGTCCAACACCGGAAGCGGATGTCTTTTACGGACTGGATAACACCTTTCTCTCCCGGGCTCTCGACCAGGATCTCTTCGAAGCCTACCAACCAGCTGCACTGGATGCCATCCCTGCCGAGTTTAAACTTGACCCTACATTCAAAGTGATACCGATTGACTACGGCGATGTCTGCATCAATTATGACAAAGCCTGGTTTGCTGAGAACAATCTCGATTTACCTGGTTCTCTGCAAGATTTGACAAAACCAGAATTTAACGGACTGTTGGTGGTGGAAAACCCGGCAACCAGTTCGCCGGGCTTGGCCTTTATGATGGCAACCATAGCAGAATTTGGCGAAAGCGGTTGGCTGGCTTGGTGGGAATCGTTGAAAAACAACAACGTTGCCATCGTCTCAGACTGGGAAACAGCCTATTACACCAACTTTTCAGGTTCTTCCGGCAAAGGTCCGCAGCCAATGGTGGTTTCATACGCCTCCAGCCCCGCTGCCGAGTTGATCTACGCCGAGACTGAATTAAGTGAATCACCAACCGCTTCCCTGGTAAGCCCTGGAATGTGCTGGCGTCAAGTGGAATTTGCCGGCATTCT
>CAZYIJ010000134.1:0-5500 GCA_964647425.1 uncultured Anaerolineaceae bacterium | reverse complement strand
GACTGGAGCAGACAGGAGCTCAATTCCACCCCCGTTATGACGCTCTTGCCCGCAGTTACCTTTACCGACTGTATTGGCAGACTGCCCGTGACCCATTGCGAGACCGTTTCGCCTGGCGTTTAGACGCTGCCCCTGATATCAATTTGATGAATGAGGCGGCACAATACTTGATTGGAGAGCATGACTTTATCGGTTTTGGACGCCCTTTGTCCGAACACGGTACCAGTATTCGCAGAATCGAGCAGGCAAAATGGGAACTCGCTGGCGCAGACTCTATGGAGTTTGCCATCACTGGCAATGCTTTTCTTTACCATATGGTAAGACGCGTCGTTTATGTGCTTGTGAGAGTTGGTTTCGGTGACTTCCCGGTGGAAATTGTTCCTATGGGGCTGCAAACCGGCAATACCGGCATTGTCTCTCTGGCGCCTGCCAGGGGTCTGACCTTGATGAATGTCAAGTATGCTGAGGATATAGAAAACTAAAGTTTGCCCAGGCGTAAAGCTTAGGGTGTGTACTTATAAATGGAGAATGTTAAAGTGGAAAAAACATACGTTCCAAAAGGACAAATTACCGGCGAGTGGTATCTGGTAGATGCCAGCGGTAAAACCCTTGGCCGCCTTGCGACCAAAATTGCAGAATTATTGATTGGCAAACATCGCCCCGACTTCACCCCTGGTGTTGTTTTGGGTGACCATGTGGTAGTGATTAACGCAGAGAAGATCTACGCGAATCCTACCCGTGTGAAAGAAATGAAATATTACCGTCACTCCGGATATCCCGGCGGCTTGAGTGAGGTCGATTACACCCGGCAGCTCGAAAACCACCCGGACCGCATCATTCGTTTTGCAGTCCAGGGTATGCTGCCCAAAAATCGCCTGACCCAGCGCTACCTGGATAATCTGAAGGTCTACGCTGGTCCTGAACACCCCCATCAGGCGCAGGACCCGAAACCATTAGATCTGGAGTAATAAAGAGGAAACATGGCACAATATATTGAAGCAGTTGGTCGTCGAAAACAAAGCACAGCCCGTGTACGTTTGTACGAAGGTACAGGCGTTTTCACCGTCAATGATAAAGAACTGAACGAATACTTCCCTCGTCTTGGCGATGCCCCCGCAATTTTGGGAGCATTGGAAGCAACTGGAAGACCGACCTCATCCTTTGATGTAACTGTCAAAGTAGAAGGTGGCGGTATCAGTGGTCAGCGCGACGCAGTCAAACTCGGTTTGGCTCGTGCTCTGGTTTCGATGGACGAAAGCCTGCGTGTTGTTATGCGCAAAAGCGGTCTGCTTACTCGCGATTCTCGTGTGAAAGAACGCAAGAAGCCAGGTCTCAAGCGCGCTCGCAAGGCCCCAACCTACACCAAGCGTTAATTTTCTCAGAATCAACTTGTTGGGAGACCTACCTGGGTCTCCCACAATTTTGACTCTTTGGAATCATCGGTTTTGTTAGGTATCTGACACAGGTCAAAATGAATTACAATCAAAAGGCTGTCCTTTGTTACAGGGCAGTCTTTACTATATTAAAAACAGTGCATTGCATGCAAACACTGCAAATGGATTATCGGGAAAATCGAAGGTTTCAATGAAATTTCAAGGGATAGTAATTGTAGGGCTGGGACCAGCTGGTGCCAACAGCCTCACGCGAGAAGCCTGGGATTGGCTCGTCCAGTCAAAAGAGATCTGGGCGCGCACTCGCTATCACCCCGTATTTTCCGAATTACCAGAAGATTTGACTGTACACAGCTTCGACAGCGAAGTCGAATACGAGTTCAGTGACGTTAGCGCTGAGATCGCCAAAAAAATAATTAACATCGCCCAGGAGCAGGGTGCGGTCACCTATGTGGTACCCGGCAGCCCTTTCATTGCTGAAGAAACAGTTCGACAGATCATGAAACAGCTTGAAGGGAGCAGTATGCCGGTTCGTGTGATTGATGGCATGAGTTTTTTGGAACCAGTCTGTTCTGCCTTGGGTATCGACCCCCATCCCAAATTGGTTCTGACTGATTCACTTTACCTTGCATCTTTGGAAATCCCTTTTTTCCCTGCTTCAGTGCCAGCGCTGATCTCTAATTTGCGACCTGGACTGGAAGCTAACGACCTCAAATTGACTTTGATGAACAATTATCCGGATGAATACCCGGTCAAACTGATCCACAATGCCGGTTTACCTGATGAACTGGTTGAGGAAATCCCTCTCTACCAAATTGACCAAAGCCTGCACACTGGCTTGATGAGCACGCTTTATGTGCCTGCACGCGAAAGTGGCAGAGCTTTTGAAGACTTTCAACAAATTATTGCCAGACTGCGTGCGCCAGATGGCTGCCCCTGGGACCGGAAACAGACCCACCTCAGCCTGAGACCTTACCTGTTGGAGGAGAGCTACGAGGTTCTCGAAGCCCTCGATCAGGAAAACTCTGAGCACCTGGTTGAAGAACTGGGCGATTTACTTTTGCAGATCGTGCTTCATGCTCAAATTGCCACCGAAGAACAGGATTTCAACATGACTGACATTGTTGCCGGGATCAGCGAAAAAATAATTCGTCGGCATCCACACGTTTTCACTGAATTGGAAGTGGATTCTGTTGAAGGTGTGTTGAACAATTGGGAACAGATCAAGGCTGAAGAGCGGAAAAACAACGGACAGGAATGCAAAAGTATGCTGGACGGCATTCCGAATGCACTGCCAGCCTTGACGCAAGCTGATCAAATTCAACAGCGTGCAAAAAGGGTCGGTTTCGATTGGAAAACGATTGAACCGGTCATTGCTAAAATCCATGAAGAGTTGAAAGAATTGCAAGAAGCAGGCAGTGATGCGGAAAGACAATCAGAAGCAGGAGATCTGCTATTTGCGGTTGTGAACCTTGTCCGCTGGTTGGAAATTGACCCCGAAATGGCATTACGGGAGACCAACTCCCGCTTCCGCAAGCGCTTTGCCTACATCGAAAGAAGGTCATCTGAGCAGGGCAAAAGCGTTGATCAGATGAGCTTCGAAGCACTGGACCAGCTTTGGGAAGAGGCGAAAGATTTCTTCACGGAATCGCATGAAGAGGGCATGAACCTTGAATAGTTTAGATACCCAATCAGCCAAAGAAGAAAGCCTGCTGCCGAACCCGCCGGAATTTGTTGGCGAAGTTTGCACCATCCCTGCTGCTGAATCAGCCCTGGATAAGGCTGGACGCCAAATTGCCCGTGCGGCAACCATCGTGATGCTTGCCTATATTATCAGTAATCTGATCGGTCTGATACGTGGCATGGTGGTTTCACATGCCTTTGGCACCAGCGCGTCGCTGGATTCCTTTAACGCCGCCAACCGGGTGACCGAGCTGCTTTTCAACCTCACTGCCGGTGGGGCACTTGGGTCGGCTTTTATTCCCATGTTCACTGCATATCTGACCCGCAACGACAAAAAAGGAGCATGGCGGCTGGCTTCCGGGGTTATCAACACTGTTCTTGTTATCCTGATCCTTACTTCGGCTTTGATGTGGGTTTTTGCGCCGTTTCTGGTGGAGCACGGACTTTTCGCCCTGGTCCCGGACTCGATGCCTGGTCAACTCGCAGAAACTGTAAGATTGCTGCGCATCATGCTGCCGACTGTCATTATTTTTGGTATCAGCGGTCTGGTGATGGGGATGCTTAACGCGCACCAGGTCTTTTTATGGCCGGCCTTGGCTCCAGCCGCCTACTCAATCGGCATTATTCTTGGCGTTTTACTTTTGCCCAAAAGCCTGGGAATCTACCGGCTGGCCATAGGAACAGTGATGGGGGCAGCAGGACACCTCCTGCTTCAAATTCCCAGCCTGATGAAATTGCCCGCTAAATTCTATGAACGGGCTGAGGGATTCAAGAATGCGGCTGTCAGGCAAGTTTTGAAATTGATGCTGCCCCGTATTGTTGGGGCGGGAGTAGTACAGCTGAATTTTGTAGCCAACACGGTCATTGGCTTGTCGCTTGGGGAAGGTGCCGCAAGTGCCCTTGCCTGGGCTTTTATGATCATGTTGATGCCGCAGGCGGCGATCGCTCAATCAGCTGGAATTGCCTCACTGCCAACCTTGTCGGCTCAGATCGAGTTGGGGCAGACTGATCAATTCAAGCAGACCCTGGCAAAGATCATGCGCGTAATGCTTTTGTTAGCCTTGCCGGCAGGTGTTGGCTTGATTCTGCTGCGGGTTCCTCTTGTCCGGGTTTTATACGAACGCGGCAGTTTTAATGCCGTATCGACCCAGATGGTTTCCTGGGCGCTGCTTTGGTATTCTGTTGGACTGATCGGACACAGTTTGGTCGAAGTGCTCAGCCGGGCGTTCTACGCCATGCATGACACAAAAACGCCAGTGATCGTGGGCGTTTTGGCAATGTCTGGCAATATTGGCCTCTCATTTTTCTTTTCATGGCTTTTCGAACAAATTGGCTGGATGCCGTTGGGTGGGCTGGCACTGGCGAACAGCACTGCTACAGCCGTGGAATCTATTGCGCTGCTGGCAATTTTACGCAAACGTTTGGGCGGTATAAAAGGCAGGCAAATATTACACAGCGGCACGCAGGCGTTTTTAGCGAGCGCTGTCATGGGCTTGGCCTTGTTCGGTTGGAACCTTGTGTTTTTTGAACGGAATAAATACCTGGTTTTAGCGGGTGGGGTCGCGATTGGTCTGATCGTGTACGCTGTCATGCTCGGTCTGCTAAAAGTTCCTGAATTGGGTTCGGTCATGAAAAAGATCAAAGGTAAATTGGCAGAAAAAGGCTGAAAATATTGCCAAACAAACTGACCAGTTGGTCGGTTAACTTTTTCGAATGAAAATAAAGTTGAATCTGGTGCTTTTAGCGCTTGATGAGACCTCGAATGCGCAATTAATTTTGGCTTGGGGTGAATGGTCTCGCTCCAATCTATGGCTGAGACTTGTTCTGCAGGATCGAGACTTACTCATAACTTGAAACGAAAAAATTGGATATTTACTTCTTAGGATCAGATCTGATCCAACCAAATCACTACCTTTGATAGCCAATTGAAGAAAATTGCTAAAAATTAACCCTTGACATTATTACAAACGTAATTATATAATGACATTATTACAGCTGTAATAAACGCGAGGAGGCAGGAATGAAAAATTTATCTGAGAGCGAATTGGCAATCATGATCAAGGTTTGGGATGCTGGAAGACCACTCAGCTTTGAAGAAATCTTTGACTCGGTCAAGGACAGAAAGTGGACTGAAGCAACTGTACGTACATTTATCCTGCGGATCATGAATAAAGGTTATCTCGAAAGTGAAAAGTCAGGAAGAATCAGCCTCTATTCACCTAAAGTCAGCAGGAAATATCTTGATCGCCAAAGCCAATCGTTGATCAGCAAACTATATGACGATTCAGTTCAAAATTTTATTGCGGGGCTCTATCAGAACAATGCCCTTAGCAAACAAGACCTGCAGGAGCTAAAAAACTACCTGGAGGTAATATTAGAGGAGAGTTGATATGGAAAACATCCTCCTTTCCAGTTTGATGTTATCG
>CAZYIJ010000133.1:0-5606 GCA_964647425.1 uncultured Anaerolineaceae bacterium | reverse complement strand
AATTAGGACATTTCTATTTTGCTACTTTAGGACATTATCATGTTGCTCTTACAAATTGACCAAATTTGTCTTAAATTTTAAAATTGATAGTATAATGCTTCCCTAAGTTTTAGTTCTCTTATTAGTTCAATCGTGATTGGTGACAGGGGGTGTCCCAATATTTTTTAATAGTAATTAACAAGCTGTTTTCTATTCCTAAGATATTATTTTGGATTTACTGTTGTAATCTTTATTTTGAATTTATAGCTACAAAAAACAAATCAAAGATCATAGTGATAGGAGAAGAAAAATGAAGTATTTCTAAGGTTTGATAGTTGTAATGATTGCCGTTCTCTTGCTGTCAGCTTGCGCTCCGGCTGCAGTAACCACACCGGCACCCGCAGAAGTCGAGCCTGGAACTGGTGAAGTTCCAGCAGAGTGCACTGCGGATCGATACGGATGTGCCAAGATCGAGCCTGGTCAAACGATCAAGATCGGTATGGGTTCTCCGATGACCGGCGGTGATGCCTCATTTGGCATCGACGCTGAACAGGCTGGAAAAATTGCAGTTGCCGATGCTGAACCTCTGTATGGTTTTTCATTTGAATTAGTCGCAGAGGACGATCAGGGTGCCGCCGAAGGCGGAGCCGCAGTTGCAAACAAGTTTGTCGCGGATCAAACTTTGGTGGGCGTTGCCGGGCATCTTTTCTCAGGCGCGACCGCGGCAGCAATGCCAATCTATGAAGCCAAAGGCATTCCCATGCTTTCCCCTTCAGCCACCAATCCTACTTTGACTCAAAAAGGTTCGGCGGTTTTTAATCGCGTGCCCTTCACCGATGCTGCCCAGGGAAAAGCTGCAGCCACGTTCATCTATGAAGAACTTGGTTTCCGAAAGATCGCTGTCATGCATGACGGTGAGGATTACGGCAAGGGTTTGGCTGAGATTGTAAAGATAGAATTCGAAGCCCTTGGTGGGGAGGTAGTTGAATTTGTGGGTATCACTTCGAAAGAAGCTGACTATACCCCCGTCCTGACTACCATTGCCGCAAAGTCACCCGAATTGATCTATTTCGGCGGTTACACCCAGGATGCTGGTGTTTTGGCAAACCAGATGAAGACCACTGGTCTCGAAAACGCAGTCTTCTTCGGATGCGATGGCACGTTTGGCACCGATTTTCTGAACCGGGCTGGTGAGAATGGTGAAGGCTCCTACCATGCGACACCTCGAACGCCACCCCAGACCCCCGAGAAGACCGCTTTTGATGAAGCTTACAATGCTGCTTACGGGGTTGGTCCAGGCGAACTTTCACCATTCACCTGGAACAGCTACGACTGCACCACCGCCATCATTGAAAAAGTCGGTGATGTCGCAGTGCTCGGCGATGATGGTGCACTTTACATCCCCCGCGGTGCTTTGGTTGACGCGGTGCGGGGTTTGAATAACTGGACTGGCATCAGCGGTACTTACACCTGTGCTCCAGTTGGAGACTGTAACATTCAAGGTCCGCAGTTCCATATAGTGGAAGACGGGAAATTTGTTCCAGTTAACTGATAACAATTAATTATTGCTGAATGCAGGGAAGGGAATCCCTTCCCTGCATATCGGTTTTTTACAAACTCCGCAGAGGAGCATATTATGGAAAATGAAATTAGACCGCTGCGACGCTACAAACGCAGCAAGCTTCCGAAACTTGTTCGCTGGATATTTGGTTTTATTATTCTTTCTTATTTCTTTTGGCGTTTATACACAGTTTTTATCGTCCAGAATGAATACACCCCTGATATTTGGGTGCGGTTATTGATCTCTGGCTTGGTCATTGGCGGCGTTTATTCTCTTATTGCCATCGGCTACACCCTCGTCTATGGAATCCTAAGGATGATCAACTTTGCTCACGGCGAAGTGATGATGATCGGCACTTTTGCTGGATACTTTGTGTTTGAAGCAACAAACGCAATTAAATTAACTTCGTCCAGCGGTGAGGTAACCAGTCTGGCAAATGCCCAACCCTTCCTGTCAATTTTGCTGGCTTTTATTGTTGGAATGGCTGTGGCAGCCGCCTCTGGTTTTTTGCTAGAAAAAATTGCCTATCGCCCTTTGCGAAAGGCCCCCAGGTTGATTCCATTGATCAGCGCAATTGGTGCTTCAATTTTTCTACAAAACCTGGCTCAATTATTATTCAGCCCATTGGTTCGTGATTACAAAAACCCAGGTCTGATTGCCCGGGGTCAAGGTTGGGCTATCACCGTAGCAGGGGCGCAGCTGACCATTCCTTATACCGGAGTTCTCACCTTCGGTTTATCCATTATTCTGATGTTTGCTTTATACACCATGGTGAGAAAATCAAAGCTCGGCAAGTCCATGCGCGCGGTTGCGGCTGACAAACCAACCGCCGCGTTGATGGGTATTGATGTCAATCGTGTAATTAGTCAGACTTTCATTATCAGCGGAATGTTAGCAGGCGCGGCTGGGGTCATGTGGGGGCTCCACAACGGCTTGGTCTATTATTACGTGGGCTTTCTGCCTGGCATCAAAGCCTTCACATCAGCAGTCCTGGGAGGCATTGGTAATATTCCTGGTGCTATGCTCGGCGGAATGCTGCTGGGATTGATTGAATCCATTGGTCCAACCGCCCTGGGGATTAGCTATCAGCTAAAAGACGTTTTGGCTTTTGTAATCCTGATCATCATTCTTATTTTCAGACCCTCCGGTATTTTGGGTGAGATTCTTTCGGAGGAAAAGGTATGAACAAAAACCTTGTTAGTCCCAGTTTGAAAAGAGGCCTCACATTCGGAATCGTGATGATCATATTCGTTCTGATCGATCTTGATGTCATGGTAGCGATCATGTTAAGCAAGTTGTTTGGAGCGAATGTCATCCGTGGTAGCTTGCCGGATGTACGTTTTATGGTTTTATTCCTCACTCTTTTTGGTATGTTTGTTGGTTGGTCTGCCTCGTCCAACGATGCAAAAACAACCACCAAGCTATTCCAAGCCCTTATTGCCGGGTTAACTTTGGGTGTTGTGATTGGATTGTTCGACTTGATATTGAATCAACTGATTGTAACCGGCACGGATGTCCGTACGTATCTGGCTGCGCTTGCCCCTGAAAGTATCCGGCTCTTTCTTTTTGATCAGGGAGCGATCAGCCCCCTCCTACATTTGGGTCTATTTACTGTAGCGAGTCTACTGGGAAGTCTGATGAAGATCTTGCTCAAATCTGAGACAGCCTCGCGTTTTATTAAGAGTTTGATATCCGGCTACCGGGGTTTGCAGGCGAAAGCTCAGGCAAATACACCAGATTGGGTAAAAAAGTACGGAAAATTTTTATTTTTCCTGATTTTAGGTTTGTTGGCGTTTTTCTTGCCGCGCGTTTGGGGCTCTTATTACAATTACGTTGTGGGTCTGGTTGGATTGTACGTCATCCTGGGAATTGGACTGAATATCATTGTAGGTCTGTCTGGTCAGCTGATGCTTGGTTTTGCAGCCTTTTTCGCTATGGGTGCTTACAGTGTGGCCTTGCTAAACGCGCCATTACCACATGGAATAATGCTTGGATTTTGGCCTTCTATCCTGATTGGCATACTCATGGCTGTTTTGGCGGCAGTTCTTTTGGGCTTGCCAGTCATGGGCATGCGCGGCGATTACCTCGCTATTGTGACGCTTGGATTTGGCGAAATTATTCGCATCCTTTTGAAATCTGACCTATTAACGTCGTTCACTGGAGGTCCGCGGGGGATCCAGGACATCAGGGGACCAACCCTTTTTGGCCAGCCCTTTTCCAGCGACATTGACTACGCCTATATCATTTTGGTCGTGATGGCTCTAGCAATTTTCATTTACCAACGCCTTGAAAGGTCCAGGACCGGGCGAGCATGGTTGGCAGTTAAAGAAGACACCAAGGTTGCTCAAGCAACGGGTGTCAATATAATGACAAATAAATTGCTGGCATTGTGCTTAGGAGCTGCTTTTGCTGGTCTTGCCGGCGGTATTTTTGCGGCTCGCAACCAGTTTACTGGTCCAAACGACCATCAGTTGATGGTTTCTATGAACATCTTAAGCATTCTGATTGTCGGTGGCGTCAATAGTATTCCTGGCATCATTCTGGGTGCTTTCACCCTAAAAGGACTTCCTGAAATTCTCAGAGAAATTGAAAACTACCGCTTGTTGGTGTTCGGTGGTTTGTTAGTCGTCATGATGATTTCACGTCCTGAGGGATTGTGGCCAGCTACCCGCCCCAACATTGAGAAAGATGAAGGCAGCAAGCAAAAAGGGGAAGCTGCGCCTGGAGAAGGAGGTCCAGATGGCTGACCCAATCATCCAGGTAAAAAACGTTAGTAAGATCTTCGGAGGTTTGACTGCGGTTAACCAGGTCGACATTGAAGTACCCGAAAAGTACATCTACAGCATCATTGGTCCAAATGGAGCAGGTAAAACCACGTTGTTCAACTGTATTTCAGGTTTTTACTTCCCTGAAAAAGGTGAGATTTTGTTTTATGGTGACCCTATCCAAGGTCTCTCGACCAATCTGGTTGCCTGGTTGGGGATCTCGCGCACCTATCAAAACATCCGACTTTTCAGCAATCTGACGGCGGTTGAGAATATTTTGATCGGTCTGCACCCCAATTTGAAAACTAACTGGCTTGACGCCATAATCCATACCAAGCGTTTCCAGAAGGAAGACGGTGGATCAATTAAAGAGGCCCTGCGCCTGTTGGAGTACGTCGGTTTGAAAGGTTATGGCGATTATCTTGCCAAGAACTTGCCATACGGTCTCCAGCGAAGGTTGGAGATTGGGCGGGCTTTGGCAAACCAACCGAAATTGCTTTTGTTGGATGAACCCACCGCCGGTATGAACATGAACGAAACCGCTGAAGCTACCCGTTTCATCAAGCGCTTGCGGGATGAGTTGGGAATTACGATCATCCTGATCGAACATGATATGAAAGTCGTGATGGGTATCTCAGATCGGATCAGCGTGTTGGATTATGGCACCAAAATCGCTGAAGGCAACGCGGCTGAGATTCAGGTTAATCCCAGGGTTATTGAAGCTTACCTGGGTCCTGGTGGAGCGGCTCTTTCTGAAAAATACAAAAAACAAAGGTTATCTTATGCTCAAAGTCACTGACCTTAATGTCCATTATGGCGCAATACACGCTTTGCAAGGCGTTAGCTTTAACTTGCAGGAAGGCGAGATCGTCACGCTGATTGGGGCGAATGGCGCGGGTAAATCCACCTTACTTAACACCATTTCCGGTTTACTGCCCGCTGTTAGAGGGACGGTGGAATACCTGGACGAGGATATTACCAATCTCGAACCACAAAAAATTGTGCGAAAAGGCATCGTTCAAGTGCCTGAGGGTCGCAAGATATTTGCCGCCATGAGCGTGATGGAAAACCTTGAAATGGGTGCCTTCACAGTCACAGATAAAAAGCTGATAGCTGATAAAGTCGAAGAAATGTTTGCCAAATTCCCCATCCTGGGCAAACGTTCCAAACAATTGGGGGGCACCCTTTCGGGAGGCGAACAGCAGATGCTGGCGATTGCCCGCGGTTTGATGGCCAGCCCCAAGTTGATCCTGTTGGATGAACCTTCCATGGGTCTGTCACCTGTTTTGGTCGAGCAGATT
>CAZYIJ010000132.1:0-5685 GCA_964647425.1 uncultured Anaerolineaceae bacterium | reverse complement strand
CAGATTATGGCAAGCAATTATGCTTTAGCTCTTGACAATCAAGACGGTATCTACAGCTGAGGGAAACGAAGGATACAAAGCAAACTCCCTTCAAAAGAGAGACTGCCACGATCCTTTGCTATGCCAAAGATAACCTTCCCTCCAAATTTTCTGGCAAAGGATCTCGCAGAGACGGATTAAAGACAAAAGAAAGATTCTTCACTGCGTTCAGAATGACCAAAGGATGCCGGGTTCAAACCCGGAACCCGGCCTACAGCTGAGGGAAACGAATGATACAAAGCAACCTCCCTTCAAAAGAGAGACTGCCACGATCCTTTGCCATGCCAAAGATAACCATCCCTCAAAATTTTTTGGCAAAGAATCTCGCAGTGACGGATTAACGACAAAATAAAGATGCTTCACTGCGTTCAGAATGACAAAAGGATGCCGGATAGAACCCCTGTAGAAAAGAACTCTAGGGATTCAAACTCGGCCTACCGTTCAATACAAAGCGGATAACATGAATTCATCTGCTCATTGACTCGTTTATGGCATAATTAGCACACTAACGCAAAGGCCAAGGAGATCCCATGCAAACCTTACACATCGTCTCTCACACTCATTGGGACCGTGAATGGTATAAAACCTTTCAGCAATTCCGCCTTCAACTCGTTCATCTGGTGGACAACCTGCTTGTCATTCTTGACCAGGACCCGGAATATCTGCATTTCATGCTCGATGGACAGACGATCGTGCTGGAAGATTACCTACAGATGCGCATGGCGAACCTGCCGCTTCTTCAGAAACATATTCAGGAAAACCGAATTTTGATTGGACCCTGGTATATCCTACCTGACGAATTCCTTGTTTCACCTGAGGCTACTATTCGCAACCTGACCATCGGCAAGCAAATCTGCGCGCTTTTTGGTCAGCGCATGATGATCGGCTACATCCCCGATCCATTTGGTCACATTGGGCAGATGCCCCAGATCCTCAACGGCTTCCACATGGACACAGCCTGCCTCTGGCGGGGTGTGCCTAAGGATTTCCCGACGCTTTTACATTGGCAGGCACCTGATGGCAGCAGCGTTTTGCTGGCACACCTGCACGATGGCTATGGCAACATCGCCGAATGGCCAGCGGCAGATCCCGATCAAAGCCTGATGGACCTGGACAAAGAAGTAGATAAACTGGAACCGCTCAACCCGACCAGCCAATTCCTGATGATGCGCGGAACTGACCACCTTGAGCCGCGCCCGGAATTACCTGAACACATCCGCTATTACAACCAGCACGAGAGCTCCGGGAGAAGAGCGCTGCATTCAACGCTGCCGGTATATCTGGCAGCGGTCAGCCAGGAATTGGATGACAAATCGATTTTGCTGCCATCTTTGCGTGGAGAATTACGCGATCCTCAGAAGGCGCATATGCTGCCGGGCGTTCTTTCAGCGCGTATGTGGATTAAGCAGCGCAACCATTACTCTGAAACCATGTTGGAACGCTGGGTGGAACCCTTCTGCAGCTGGGCAGAGCTGGTCAAACGAGGAGAACAGAGCTTTTTGCCGCTCAAAGAACATGAAAAGAGCAGCCGCATCAATGACCCCGGTTCTGTTATCCATCAAACCTGGAAGCTGCTGATCAGCAACCATCCCCACGATTCGATCTGCGGATGTTCAGTTGACGAGACACACGATGACATGATCAGCCGATTTGACCAGGTGGACCAGGTTGCTGAAGAATTAACAAAACAAAGCCTTACTGCCATCCAGTCAGAAATCAATACCCAAGGACCAGCTCTGGACAACAAGCTGGCCGCGGTAACAGTTTTCAATGCCTCCCCTTACCCCAAGACTGACCTGGTCTCTGCCAGAATCGATATTGCAGATGAAGAAAGGGACCTCGTTTTAGTCGACCAAGCAGGCGAGCGTGTGCCATGTGAATGGGAGTGGGAAGAAAGAGAATTTCTTGAATCCAACACCTATCAGGTAAAGGACCTGATGGGCTTGCTGACAAATGCCGGCACAAGCGGGCACAACAACCGCACATTGATCGGTGTTGGCATGGGTCAGGACGCAGACATGCCCTGCATTGATGCGGAATTTTCCAGCTTTCTGGCAGCAGACAGCCAAAAACTGGAAAGCGCATTGACTGAAATCATGGGCATGATCATGAGCAGTGACCCAGAAATGCTGGTGCGGGTCAAAGTATTTAATGTTCCGACCGCACATCTTTCATTTGTTGCCAAGGATGTCCCCGCGATGGGTTACCAAACCTGGTGGGTTCTGAGTGAGCCGGTACAAGAGCTTTCGACTGTCGATTGGGACGAGGATGAAGAAGAACTTGAAAGCATCTCCAACGAATACTTCACGCTCACGCTTACCGGAGAAGATGGCAGTTTCAGCCTGTACGATAAGACCAACGAGATCCTATACGAGGATTTGAACACCTTTATTGATCGCGGTGACCGAGGTGATGAATATAACTACACGCCGCCTGAAATCGATACGGCTTTCAGCCCTTATCTTGAGAGCGTTGAAATAAGTAAAGATTCGCTCACAGAGATGCTTATTTTACGGATAGACCTTGAAATCCCGATCGGCTTGAGCAACGAACGCGACAGCCGCAGCCGCGAGCTTGTGAGCTGCCCGCTGGATGTTGCCATCAGCCTGACCAAAGGTTTGCCTCAGGTAAATGTCCAGGTAGTTTTTGATAACCGTGCCTTGGATCATCGCCTGGAAGTGCGCTTCCCCACTGGATTGGTTGTGGACACTGCCCGATTTGACGGTCATTTTCAGATCATGGAACGCGCAATCGATCTGCCAGAAGTAGATCAAACCTGGCGCGAGCTGCCCAGACCGGAAGTGCCGCAACGTGCCTTTACTGATGTCAGTGTAAGAAGCCATGGGCTTACCGTAGCCAATCGAGGCTTACCTGAAGTGGCAGTTTTGAGAGATCAGGAAGGTAGAGCAGAAATCGCGCTCACCCTGCTGCGCTGTGTCGGTTGGCTTTCACGGGATGACATGTGGAACCGCCAGGGGCAGGCTGGACCTCCTCTAGCAACTCTGGGAGCACAAGAACAGGCGGTATACCTCTTCAACTACGCCATAATTCCCCACGGCACTGATTTTGGTAGTGCTGTGAAGCTGGCGCAATCTTATCAGACCGACTTTGAAGCTTTCGTTGCAGCCGCGCACCCCGGGCGTTTGGAAGAAACAGCACAAATGGTGCGTGTGACACCATCAGAATTTATGATCACAGCGCTCAAAGAAGCTGAAAATGAAGCTGGATGGATTGTAAGGGGAGTGAACCTTTCTGATCAAAGCATTGATTTGAAAGTTAAGCCCAATCTTCCGTACAAGAGTGTTGAGTTGGTCAGCCTGGATGAAACCCACCTTGCTGACCTAACAACAAACCAGGCAGGCGAAGTTGAGCTGCCGGTCAGCCCGCACAAGATTGTGACGCTCTTTTTCAGGATCAACGGTTGAGAATGAATCAGGCAGCGCTTACGCCTACGCTGATGATCGGTGATCTTCCGATCTATGGGCAAATAATACTGGCGCCGATGGATGGCCTTTCTGATGCCAGTTTCCGTTGGATCACACGAAAATTAGGTTCGGCATATTCAGTTTCTGAGTTCATCAATACGCTCGACTATGCCAACCAAAAAAGCTACGAAAGAAAACGGCTTCTCTTCCGGGAAGCGGAACGCCCCTTTGCTGTGCAATTGCTTGATAATGACGCTGTACGCATGGCAGAATGCGCAGCCCGAATCGTAGAGGATTTTCACCCGGACATGATCGACATCAACATGGGTTGTTCGGCAAAAAGCGTGGCAGGACGAGGTGCTGGAGTGGGCGTGATGCGCAATCCACAGCTTGTCCGCGACATTTTTCGCCTGGTTACCCAGGCTGTTAGCGTGCCAGTGACTGGCAAGATGCGCTTGGGTTGGGATGAAACCAGCCACAATTACATCGAGCTCTCTGAGATTGCGGTAGAAAACGGCGCTAAATTGATCGCTTTACATGGCCGCACTCAGAAAAATTCATTCAACAAACCAGCCCGTTGGGCGCAGATCGGTGAGCTGAAACGCAGACTGAACGTGCCGGTGATCGGCAACGGTGATGTGAAAACCGTAGCGGACGCGAAAAGGATGTTGGAAGAAACTGGTTGTGATGCCGTAATGGTTGGACGAGCAGCCAAGGCGAATCCCTGGATTTTCAGTTGGCGCGACCGCGATGAAGTATCAGTGCAGGAAGTGTATGAGTTAGCACATTTTCAACTTGAGGATATGATCAGGCTGCAGCCAGAACGCGGTGTGATGCCCTTTCGCAAATATCTGAAAGCTTATCTCGACCCTTACAAAATTCCACGGGAGCAAATGAAAATCTTGCTCACTAAAAATGAACCGGAGGCATTGACGAAATTAATGGATGATACTTTCTTTAACCTCGGGGCAAGCGCTGAGGAACAACAAATCATAGATTATTCAATAGGAAATGGGTAAAAAATGGAAAATATTGGAACAATGAATGTAGATCTAGACGAGAAAGAATACAAAAAAGGTATTCGGGCCTGGACGATGTATGACTGGGCGAATTCTGCTTTCGCCACAACTGTCATGGGCGTAGTTTTGCCAACTTATTTTGCCACTTACATTGCGCAAGGCGATTCAGTCCCGGTCTGGGGCAATGCTGTGGCAATTGGAAGCTTGATTGCCGCCGTAATGAGCCCAATTTTGGGCGCGATTGCAGATTTTAAAGCAAGCAAAAAGCTTTTTATGGCGTTTTTTGCTGCATTAGGGATCATCAGCACCGCCCTGCTTTGGTTTGTTGTCTCACCGGCAGATCAGACATTATGCATCATACTTTACATCCTCGGAACGATCGGGTTTGCTGGCTCGTTGGTCTTTTATGACAGCCTTTTGCCGCATGTCGCCAAAGAAGACGAAATCGACCAGGTCTCGTCGCGCGGCTATGCACTGGGCTACATCGGCGGCGGGGTGTTACTGCTGGTTAATGCAATCATGATTTTTGTTGGACCGCGTTTTCTGACCAGTATGTCCGAGCTTGAAGCAACTGCCCTCATGATGCGCCTCAGCCTGGTAAGCGTGGCTATTTGGTGGGCAATTTTCTCGATTCCGATTTTCAGGCATGTCAGCGAACCGCCTGCCAAAGGTGAAACCCATGAGATTGGTCAAAGCGTGATCACTGTTGGATTCAAGCGTCTGGGCAAGGCCCTCAGTGAGATCCGTGATTACCAGGACCTGTTTCTTTTCCTGATAACCTTTTTTGTCTATGCAAACGGGATTGGCACCATCATCACGATGGCAGCTGCTTTTGCTTCCGACCTGGGATTCAGCACATTAACAATTCTGGGCACGTTCCTTATGGTTCAGTTTGTGGCGGCACCCTTTGCCTTGTTGTTTGGGAAACTGGGTAAATCGATGGGAAACAAAAAGGCGATCAGCCTGGCATTGCTTGTCTACTCCGTCGTGGCAATTTTTGGTTACTTCATGAAAGAAGAGTGGCATATGTTCGTGCTGGGCTTTGGGGTTGCCATGGTGCAAGGCGGCAGCCAGGCACTGAGCCGCTCGCTGATTGGTAAGATGATGCCCAAGAGTAAAAGCGCGGAATTTTATGGCTTTTTCAGCGTCTCAGAGAAGTTCAACACGGTGGTCGGTCCGGCATTGATGGCGTTTATCACCGC